>JBPEWX010000566.1:0-4791 GCA_052032235.1 Ilumatobacter sp.
CGGGCACTCCCCGCGTGGCCAGTCACGGCCGGCATCGACATCGCGACCACACCGGAGGAAGCTGGAACCATGAACGTCCGAGACATCGCCGACACGGCGCTCGAGATCCCGATCGTCACCAGCTTCACCAAGATCGGCTACCTCGCACGTCGCAAGCTCGACGACTGGACGCCGCTCACCGACTACGACTTCACCGGACGGGTCGTCGTCCTGACCGGTGCGACGTCCGGACTCGGCAGGTGTGCCGCCCAGATCCTCGCCGAGCAGGGAGCGACGCTGGTCGTCGTCGGACGGACCGCCGAACGCAACCAGGGCGTCGTCGACGAGCTGATCGAGTCGACCGGCAACGACGCCATCAGCCAGGTCGCCTGCGACACCGGCGAATACGACCAGGTTCGCCAACTCGCCGATCGGGTCCTCGCCGACCACGACCGGCTCGACGTCTTGATCCACAACGCCGGCGCACTCACCGCCGAACGCAACGACGCGTCGAACGGCACCGAGCAGACCGTGGCCAGCCAGGTCGTCGGCCCGTTCCTGCTGACGTCGCTGCTCCTCGACCGCCTCGCCGACACCGACGGCAGCCGCGTGATCACGATGTCGTCGGGCGGCATGTACACCGCCGGGCTCACCGTCGAACAGATCGAGATGCCCGCGGACGACTACTCCGGCACCGAGCAGTACGCCCGGGCGAAGCGGGCCCAGGTCACCCTGAACGAGATGTGGGCGGAACGGTTCGGGGACCGGGGCGTCTCGTTCCAGGCCATGCACCCGGGATGGGCCGACACGCCCGGCGTCGAGGCGGCGCTGCCGGGCTTCCGCAAGGTGATGGGCCCGCTCCTCCGCGACGCCGACGAGGGCGCCGACACGCTGGTGTGGCTCGCCGGCGACGCCGAGCCGCTCGACCACAACGGTGGCTTCTGGCTCGACCGCCGGCTCCGCTCGATCCACAAGCTGCCGACGACCAGGAAGACCGACACCCCCGAACGCCGTGAGCGGCTCTGGAACTGGGTGACGGCCGAAGCCGGGCTCTGACCGTCGCCGAGACGGCAGAGCCCGTCACGCTCAGCCGTCGTCGGACTGGCCGTCGTCGGCCTCGGCGTCGTTGATCTCTTCCCCGGCGGTGCGGTCGGGCAGGAGCACGATGCTGAACTGGGTCCGCTCGTCCTCGACGCCCTGTGCCAGCAACGCGGAGATCTCGAGGCGGTCGTTGCCCCGGACCCAGGCAGCCGCCAGCGAGTCGGTGCCGGTCTCGCGGACGGCTTCGACCTCCTGCCACCCGAGGTCGGGGAGCTGCGAGGCGTAGTACTCCATGATCTCCTCCGGGCTCGTCGCCGTCGCGGTGAACGACTGGCTCACCGCGCCGTCGCGCTCGGTCTTCTCGGAGATCTCCGTGCCGCCGCGTGCGATCGGGATGTCGTCGAAGTCACCTTCGGTGAAGCCGACGGAGCCAGGCGTCGGTTGGGCGTCCTGCTGCTCCTCGTCGGCCACGACGGCGGGGGCATCCCCCTCGGCGTCGTCGCCGCACGCGGCGAGTGTCAGTGCGGCCGCAGCGAGGAGCGCGGGGAGCCGACGGGCGGACGTTCGTGTGGTCTGGGGAAGCATGACCGGGAGGTACCCGGGCCCGAGCCGGGTGACACGTCACCCGACACCTCGACCGGGTCTCGGCCGCAACGGCCCGCGGCCGTCCCGCATGTCAGGACGAGTCACCTCGAACGGTTGTCTCGAACCCGCCCCGCTCCCGCCATACTCGCATCATGAGCGCGGCCAACCACCACGTCCTCACCCTCACGTGCCCCGACCGTCCGGGCATCGTCGCCGCCGTGTGCGCCGGTGTGCTCGACGTCGGCGGCAACATCGTCGAGAACCAGCAGTTCAGCGATCCCGAGACCAACACGTTCTGCATGCGCATGGTGGTCGACTCCGGGACCGACGACCCCTCGAAGGTCCACTGGGCGGTCACCGAACGCCTCGCCGACCCGATGGCCGAGGTGCACGTGCGCCCGGCCGACGCCCGGCCGAAGGTGCTGGTCATGGTGTCGAAGTTCGACCACTGCCTCGTCGACCTCCTCTACCGCTGGCGGAACGGGCTGCTGCCGATCGACATCCCGCTGATCGTCTCGAACCACCCCGACTGCCAGCCGGTCGCCGGCCGGTACGACATCCCGTTCCTGCACCTGCCGGTCACGAAGGACACCAAACCCGAACAGGAAGCCCAGATCCAGGAACTGGTTCGGACCCACGACATCGACCTCGTCGTCCTGGCGCGCTACATGCAGATCCTGTCGGACGACCTGTGTGAGTTCCTCCGTGGGCGCGCGATCAACATCCACCACTCGTTCCTGCCCGGCTTCAAAGGCGCCCGGCCGTACCACCAAGCCCACGAACGTGGTGTGAAACTCGTCGGGGCCACGGCCCACTTCGTCACCGCCGAACTCGACGAGGGACCGATCATCGAACAGGACGTCGCCCGGGTCTCCCACGCCCACACCGCCGAACAACTGGTCGAACTCGGTCAGGACACCGAGCGGCTCGTGCTGGCCCGCGCCGTGCGCAACTGGGCGGAGGATCGTGTCTTCCTCGTCGGCAACAAGACCGTCGTCTTCAGCTGACGCGAATCGAGGTCGGTCGCCCGCTCGTCAGAGGACGAGGTTGCGGAGGCCGAGCCCCATGATGAACAGGCTGCCGAAGCCGTACAGCAGTGTCGTCTTGTCCTTGATGAACGGGCTTCCGCGGTAGCTGTAGAGGATCGCCACGGCGACGAGCGTCGAGAAGCCGTACAGCATGTGCATGTCGTCGATCTCGATGTCGTCCTGGTTGGCCCAGAGCGCCCCGACCGCCGCCTGGACGAAGGTCGTCGCCTGGGCGACGATCACGAGGCCCCACATCGGCGTCCCGGCCAGCTGACGCCACTGATACGCCGCCAGACACCACACGCCGGCGAGCGCGTTGCTGACGATCAGGACCCACGCGGTGACGGTGTGCAGATCGCCCACGCCGTCACTCGCCGCAGCCGTAGCCGCCGAAGATGACGGTCACGACGTCGTCGTCGGCAGTGCCGGTCAGCAGCCCGTAGAAGACGTCGCTCACGTAGAAGTTCGGCGGGATGCCGACGTCCTCGTCGCCCTCGTTGACGGACGCCTCGGGGAACTCGGCGAACAGGTCGACGACTCGAGCACCGAGCCCCACGTTGCCCGGTGTGTGCAGACCGACCGGTTCGTCGCCGATCTCGCCGACCCGGCCGTACTCGTAGCCGATGAAGTGCTCACGGTCGATCGCGTACGTCGAGGCATCGGAGAACAGCAGCGACAGCACGCCCCAGTCGACGCGGCGCGCCTTGGTGGCGGCGCCACCGGCACCACAGTCCGCGAACGCGAACGGATCGACCCACCCGGTGTCGCCGGTGTTGCCGCCCAGCACCGACGTGACGTACTCGACCACTCCCTGCGGAGCGGCCCCGAACCGGGCGGAACCGATGCCGTCGCCGCGCAGGATCAGTTCCTGCAGCGCCAACGGCTCCGTCGTGGTGGTGGTCGCCTCGGTGGGTGGTGGTGTCAGCGGGGTCGTCGTGTCGGGCACCGACGACGAGCCGTCACTCGGCAGCGTCGTGTCCGGAACCGTCGTCGACGTCGTGGTCGACGCGAACGTGAAGCTGGGCGGCGTGGGTGACGTCGTCGGTTCGTCGTTGCTGCACGCGGCGGCGAGCATCAGCCCACCGACGACGAACGCGGCAACGGTCCTGCTCCTCGGCATGGGCTCATCTTGCCCAACGCGAGCGTCGAAACCTCGGCAATCCGATGTGACCCGTATCGCCCGGAGCGTCAGACGGGCTCGGTGTCGAAGAACCAGCCGCGTCGAGGACCCTCACCGGCCTCACGGCCGTGCTCGATGAACCACTCGGTGCCGAACGCCTGGGTGAACGCGTCCATCGGCATCTGGAGGAAGAAGCTGGAGTCGGTCACCTGGCTGCGGTGGGCCGCGATCGAGCGCCGTTTGCGCTCGGCCCACGCGCTGACGTCGACCGCGAGCGTGATCTCGGTTTCGGGGGTGCCCATCGGATTGCCGTCGTCCATCGGGCCGTCGGGGTCGAACTCGTCGGGACCGAAGTCGAGCCCGCTCTGCTTCGCCGTCTCGAGCCCGCGTCGCATCTCGTCACGGTTCATCGTCGATTCGACGACCTGCAACGACGGCAGATCGTCGGCGACGAGTTGTTCGGCACGGCAGCCGACTTCGTGCACCCGGATGTGATCGGGGTGCCCGTAGCCACCGTGCCAGTCGTAGATCGTCAGGACGTCGGCGTGCTCGTCGCGCAGGATCTGGGCGAGTCGCCCGGCCGCCTCGTCGAGATCGGCGTTCGCGAACGCGTGATCGTGGCCGTTGCCGTCCCAGCCGGTCATCCCGGAATCGTGGTAGTCGAGGAACTCGACACGGTGGATCCCGAGCGCCTCGGCCGACGCCATCGTCTCGGACCGGCGACGGTCGGCGAGCGATTCGTCGGGAGCGAGGTCGTCGGGTCGTTCGCCGTGGATCCCGTCGGTCGCCACGACGAGCACGACACGGTGCCCCTCGTCGCTGGCGCGGGCCATCGAGCCCCCGGTCGCGATCGCTTCGTCGTCGGGGTGGGCGTGAAAGCAGACCAGCGTCGCCATCGCGTCACGATACGACGCGATGGCGTGAACCGGCCTCAGGCCTGCTTGGCAGCGCCCGACTCGAGCAACCGGTCGACCGTCGACTCATCGATCCCCCACTCGAGCAGCACTTCGCGGGTGTGCTGACCGTCGTGTGCCGGCG
>JBPEWX010000567.1:0-2136 GCA_052032235.1 Ilumatobacter sp.
TTCTCGTTGCGGTCTGCCGGTGAGCCTGCGTGGGTCGTGGGTGCGATCATCGCCGGTAACTCGATCGGGGCCTTCGTCGGGACGTTCCTGGCACCGGTTCTGCGGCGGCGGCGCCCCGAACGAACGATGTTCACGGTCGTGCTGTTCGCCGCTGCGACCGCGGCGACGATCGGGGGCCTCTTCTTCGGCCGCGTCACGCTGTTGGCGACGATCGTCGTGCTGGGTGCCTCGGTCAGCATCGGGCGGCGAGCCCTCGACGCGACGATCCAGTCGCAGGCGCCCGACGCCCGAACAGCCGGCGCCTATGCGCGTATCGAAACCCGGCTCGAACTCGCCTGGGTGCTCGCCGCGTGCCTCGCGGTGGCGATCCGTGTCGACAGTTGGGTCGGTGTGTTGGTGCTGGCCGGCTTCCTCGCCGGCGCAGCGGTCGTCCACATCGTTCGGACGAGTCGACCGGCACACGACGCCGCGGAACAGACCCCACTCGACCTTCGCTTGCTCCACCGCGCCGAAGTGCTGGCCAACCACGGCTTCCACGACGAGGCCGTCGTGATCGCCCGCGCCGTGGCCGACGGTCGAACCGATGTCTCGGCCGAGACCGACGTCGCCGACGTCGACACCGACCAGGCGTCGCGCCGTGCGATCGACGAGGCGCGAGCGGCCGCCCGGGCACGCCGCCGCTGATCGACGCCGACCGGGGCGTCAATCCCGCAGGGCGTGTTTCTGGACCTTCCCCATCGCGTTGCGCGGCAGTTCGTCGACACGACGGATCTCGCGCGGGCGTTTGTGGACCGACAGCGACCCGGCGACCAGGTCGATGAGCTCGGACGGGTCGACCGGTGCGCCGACCACGTACGCGACGATGCGTTCGCCCAGGTCGTCGTCGGGCACACCGACGACGGCACACTCGTCGACAGCCGGATGAGCGAGCAGCGCGGTCTCGATCTCGCCGGCGCCGACCTTGTAACCGCCGCTCTTGATGATGTCGATCGACGTCCGGCCGACGATGCGGTGGAACCCGTCGGGGTCGATCACCACGGCGTCGCCGGTCACGAACCATCCGTCGTCGGTCATCGCCTCGGCCGTCGCATCAGGACGGTTCAGATACTCGTCGAAGAGGGTGGCGCCCCGCACCTGCAAGCCGCCGATCGTCGCACCGTCGTGCGGCACCTCGGCGCCGTCGTCGGCTCGCAGCCTGGTCTCGACCCCCGCGATCGGCACACCCACCCATCCGGGTCGGCGCTCGCCGTCGTACCGTGTCGACAGCGTGATCATCGTCTCGGTCATCCCGTAGCGCTCGATCGGCTCGTGCCCGGTCAGCCTCCGGACGTCGTCGAAGACCGGCACGGGCAGCGGCGCGCTGCCCGACACCAGCAGGCGCGCGCCCGACAGCGCCGCAGCGTCGCCGGGCGACGACACCAGTCGGTGCCAGACCGTCGGCACCCCGAAGTACATCGACCCGCCCGCTGCGGCGTACCGGTCCGGGACCGGTCGGCCGGTGTGCGTCAGCCGACAGCCGACTCGCAACGCCCCCAGCACGCCGAGCACCAATCCGTGCACGTGGAACAGCGGAAGCCCGTGCACGAGGTGGTCGTCGGATGTCCAGCCCCACGCGTCGGCGAGACCGTCGAGGCCGGCGGCGACGGCACGCCGAGGGATCACGACGCCCTTCGGCAAGCCGGTCGTGCCGGACGTGTACATGATCAGCGCCGTGGCGTCGTCGGTGACCGCCCCCGGCAGCGGCGAACCGGTCTGCGCTCCTCCACCCGCAGCCGGACGCACACGCGGGAGGTCGACCTCCGGCCAATCCGGGTCGCCGATCAGCAGGGTGGCGCCGGAGTCGCGGAGGATGTGACCCCGTTCGACCGGACCGGCGTCGATCGGGACCGGCACGGCAGCGACGCCGGCACGAACGGCGGCGACGACGGCGATCACCGTGTCGAGGGTCGGCGCTCCGGGGATGGCGACTGCGTCGGCCCCGATGAGTTCGCCTGCCAGCCGATCGGCACGGGTTCGCAGCTCGCCGAGGTGAACGGTCGCGCCGTCGACGGTGATCGCCGGGTCGCCGAGCTCCTGATCGAGTGCCGTGAGCAGCGTCATGGCGCCATGGTGCCAGGCCGACGGCGGCGACGTGTG
>JBPEWX010000568.1:0-1763 GCA_052032235.1 Ilumatobacter sp.
GACGGGCGCCGAGTCGCCGTCCGTGTGCTCGGCCCTGACGAGGGTGGTGCTGGCGGTCGCCACGGCCCTGGTCTGGCAGTCGTCGCTCGTCACAGCACGACGAACGTTCCCGAGCGAAGCGATCGAACGGAGACGGTGCCCGATCGGGTCTCGCCGGAGGACCCGACACGACGCGAGTTCGACGTGTTCGGCGATCACGTCGAGGGCGTCCCACACCACCGCGTCCAGGCTCGTCGCCGCCAACGTCCGGCGGCCGAACTCGACGAGCTGGGCGCTGCGCTCTGCGTGGCGGCGCAGGGCGTCCTCGGATCGGCGACGCTCCGACACGTCGAGCGCCACGCCGGTCAGCGAGAGCAACCTGCCGTCAGCGTCTCGACGCCCGCGTCCGCGCGTCTCGACGGAGAAGCCATCGCCGCCCGACCGGGTCGTGACGAAGTCGACGGCCTCGCCACCGTCGGTGTCGCTGATGCGTCGGAGCTGCGCTTCCAACATCGCGCGCGCCGACGGCGACACCGTTTGCAGGAACTGGTCGAACGTCTCGGCATCGTCGGCGTCACGATCGAGCATCCGGTCGAGTCCTCGCGACGTCCAGACCCGGTTGCCGATCACGTCGAACTCCCAGATGCCTGCGCCGGCGGCTTCGAGCGCCTCCTCGTACCGCTCGGCGCGTTCGCTGGCGAGACGCTCCTGTCCCCGCAGGTCGCGCTGAAGGGTGGCCGACTCGACCTGGAACGCGATCGCACGCAGGAGGATCGCCACGGTGCCGATCAGGCCGAGCGCGACCAGGGTCGGCTCGTCCGAGAGGGCATCGTGACGCAGCTCGGCCCACGAGACGAACGACACCGCTGCAACAGCGACCACCACGGCTGTCCAGCCTGCGTCACCGGTGCGCAGCCTGGGCACCCGCACGGCGACCGGCGCCTGGACGGCGAAGGCGAACAGGAGCCAGGCGACCATCCAGACACTGGCGACGAGCTGATCGGCCCCGGCGAACGGCACGAGCTCCGCCGTCGAGTGCACGAGCTCGGCCATCACCATCGAGCCGCTCGCGACGGCGCACCAGGTGACCGGGAAGCGCCAGCGGGCCTCGACCCGGCCGAGCGTGTCGGCGACCAGGCCGAAGGTGAGGAGCGCGAGCACCGGGTGCAGGACGAAGTCAGCGATGTCGATGTCGGTGCCGGCGTCGCTCGCCGCCAGCACGCGGACGCCGACGGCGATCGTCGAGGTGGCGACGAGGATCATCACGATGTCGAGGAGTGCTCGGATGTGCCGGGCACGCGACCCGGCGATCGGCAACGTGAGGAACGCCGCGATGATCGCGAAGTGCGCCGCCACGCTCAGCACCTCGACGAGGGTCGGGGTGGTGAGCGACGGCCACAGGATCCCGACTGCCTCGACCAGCTCTCCGAACGCCCACAGCATCGCCCCGACCCCGAGCAGGGCGATGGCCCGCCGCGTCCGCCCGGCGGATCGCGCTCGACCGAGCGCCGCTCCACCCGCGACCGTTGCGGCGATCGCGGGAGCGACGCAGGTGGCGACGGTGCGGGCGGTGCCGGTCGTCGCGACGAGCACGAACGTCCAGCCGATCACCACCGCCACGGCCAGACGCCACGGACCGGCGAGCACGGTGGCACGCACGGCACGAACGACGCTTCCTGGCGAAGTGGCACGGTCTGTGGTCTCTACCGCACGCTCCGTCACATATCGATTACACCACGGTTTCGATGCGACCGAAACGGGCCGTTGGACGAGAATCGCTCATG
>JBPEWX010000569.1:0-3282 GCA_052032235.1 Ilumatobacter sp.
CCGGAGCCGGAGCCGGTGCCGGTGCCGGTGCGGGTGCCGTCGGTTCGGGGGTCGCTGCGGCGGCGGGTTCGGGCCCGGCGGTCCGCTCGGCAGCCGGTTGCGGGCGGCGCGCCGCACCGCCGAGCTTGGCCCGACCGGTCGACGGGTCGCGCGGTGCCGCGGCCGCCGCCGGGGCAGCGGCGACACCCTGCTCACGGAGTTCTTTGAGCTGGTGCTCGAGCCGCTCCACCCGGGCTGCCACCGCGTCGACGTCGCCGCCGGCCTCGTCGCTCGTGAGCTGCACCAGCGCCACCTCGATCAGGATGCGCGGGTCGGGGGCGTGGCGCATGTCGACCAGGATCGAGCCGAGCCGTTCGATCGCTCGAACGAGCCCGGCCGCGCCGAGCTGCTGTGCCCGGGCGGCGAGCGCGTCGAGCTGTTCGGCCGGCAGCACCACGAGCTCGGGTGCCATGAGTGCGAGAAAGCCGTTGCGGAGGTGACGGACGAGGTCTTCGGTGACGGTGCGCGGGTCGTGTCCGAGACTCACGGCGTGACCCATCGCCGTCAGGACCCGGCCCGGATCGCGTTCGATGAGCCCGTCGACGAACTCGTCGAGATCGACCACGTCGCCCATGTCGCCACCCGTCGTGGCGAGCAGCTCGAGTGCGGAGAGGGTGTCGCGCGCCGAGCCGCCACCGCGCACCAGCGCGGCGTCGAGCGCCGCCTGGGGCAGCTCCAGGCCGGCGTCGTCGGCGACCCACTTGACGTGTTCGGCGAGGGCGTCGCTCGGGAGCAGATGGAACTGGAGGTGCTGCGTGCGTGACCGGATCGTGTCGAGCACCTTCTGCGGATCGGTGGTCGCCAGGACGAACACCACGTGCGGTGGTGGCTCCTCGAGGGTCTTCAGGAGCGCCGCCGACGCCTCCTTGGTGAGCATGTGCACCTCGTCGAGGATGTACACCTTGTGGCGGCCGGCGGTGCCGAGTGACGCCTTCTCGATCAGGTCGCGCATGGCGTCGATGCCGCGGTTGGACGCTGCGTCGAGCTCGTGCACGTCGTAGCTGGTGCCCCGCTCGACCGCCAGGCAGGAGTCGCACTCGCAGCACGGTTCGCCGTCGACCACGTTGTCGCAGTTGAGCACCTTCGCGAGGATGCGCGCCGACGTCGTCTTGCCGGTTCCGCGCGGGCCCGAGAACAGGTACGCCTGCCCTTCGCGGCCGGTCATCACGGCGTCGCGCAACGCTCGGACGACGTGGTCCTGGCCCTTCAGTTCGCTGAAGCGGCGGGGCCGGTAGCGGCGGTAGAGCGACTGGGTAGCCATCGCCGCCAACCCTACCGAGTGGGTGTCGCACCGCCGTGAGGGTGGCGGCGCGGTGAGGCCGGCGGACGGCCCCGGTGCGAGAGTGCCCTGCTCGCGAGGGGTCCACTGGCTACCGTGGTCGTCGTGGGTCTGCGAACCCCTGTTCCCTCCGAGGCCACCGGACGGCCGAACGTCGCGCTCGTCGCGACCTATCTCGTCGCGTGCGTCGCCGCCCTCGTCGGCGCGTTCCTGCCCTCGACCGCCGGCGCGCAGGACGCCACGAACTCGCTGCAGGAGATCACGCCCGCCGACGGCGCGGTGCTCGACACGTCACCGTCCGAGATCGTGCTCGTCTTCACCCAGGAGATCGCCGACGACCAGACGCCGACGTTGTCGCTCGCGTGCAACCGTGAGACGCAGTCGATCGGCGACCCCCGACTCGACCCCGACGCGATCATCGTGACGTTCGACGTGCTCGCACCGGTGCCGCGTGGTTCCTGCTTCGTGTCGTGGTTCCTGCGCGACGCCGAACAGAACATCATCGCCACCGACTCGTCGACGTTCAGCGTCACCTCCGACCCGCCCGTCACGGAGGGCACCACCGCCCCGACCGACACGACCGCCCCGGGGTTCGACACGGTTCCGGCCGTGCCGACCGAGGTGTCGACCGCCGACGCCGAGGTGTCCACCGGCAGCACCGACGGCGCGATCTGGCTCGGGCGGATGTTGTCGACGATGGCGATCCTCGTCATCTTCGGTTCGCTCGCGCTGATCAGCGTCGGTTGGCCGGAAGGACCCGAGTACATCGTCACCGTTCGGTTCCTCCGGCTCACCTGGGCGGTCGGTCTGATCGGCACCCTCATCTACGTCATCGGCTTCTCCGCCCAGTTCGCCGACGGCTCGTTCGGCAGCGGGCTCAGTCCGTCGGCCTGGCTCGACCTCAACGACGCCGGATGGGACGGGCGCGGCGCGTTGCTCCGACTCGTGTTCGTCGCCGCCTGCGGGTGGGTGGTGGTCCGTCCCGAACGCATCATCGACCCGACGACCGCGATGTGGGCGTGGCTGATCCCGGGTGCGGCGATCATCACGGTGGCGATGAGCCGTACCGACGGCCCGGCCCCGTTCATCGGATTCCTGGTCGGCATCGTGCACGTGGCGTCGTCGGCGATCTGGTTCGGCGGGGCCGCGCTGGTGGCCCGTGTCGTGTTGGCCGGCCCGGGCGAGGACGACCTGGTGCAGGCCACCAAGGCGTTCTGCAAGATCTCGGTGCCGGCGATGCTGTTCACCTGCATCACCGGCGTCGTCCAGATGGTGCGCCTCGACGGCGGCGACCTGTTCTCGTCGAGCCACGGGCGTGTCGTGCTGCTCAAGGCGGTCGCCGTCGCCGCGATGCTCGCCGTGGCCCTCGCCGCCCGCCAGCAGGTGATGCTGCGGCTCGACCGTGCACAGGAGCTGACCGCGCCCGCCGCCGACCGGTTCCGTCGGGCGTTCACCGCCGAGGCGGCGATCGGTGTGGTGGTGCTGATGTTCTCCGGGTGGCTCGTGTCGCTCGAACCGGCCAAGGCCGACCCGCTCGCCGGCGAGGAGTACCTGCCGGCGATGTTCTTCACCGACCCGACATCGGGCATCGACGCCCGGGTCTCGGTGGCACCGGGCCGTGTCGGGCGCAACGGGATCAAGGTCGAACTCGAAGCGCCGCCCGACGGGGTCACCGGACTGTCGGTCCGACTCATTCCGCCGAGCGGTGCCGCACCGTGTGATGTCGTCGCCCAGACCGGCGGGTGCGAGGTCACGCAGCCGATCAACCTGACCGGGGCCGGCACCGCCGTCCTGCTCACCGAGAACGGTCTGCCGCTCGGGGTGCCCGGCACCTGGACGCTCGAACTGTCCGGTGCCACCGCACAGGGCGTCCTGCAGGGCGCCCAGAACACCTTCCTGGTGGTCGCGGCCGACGGCACGGTCGTGTCGGTCGCCGAGACCACCACGACGCTCGCCGGCACGGT
>JBPEWX010000057.1:0-2481 GCA_052032235.1 Ilumatobacter sp.
GGTGCACTCGTCGTCGCGTGGCTCCCCGGTCGGATGGGGTCAGACCCCGACCGACCCTCCGTTGGGTGAGCGTCCGAGCATGCTCGTCGGTTGGGGTCTGACCTCATCCGACATCAACCGACCGGGCGCTCAGACGGCGGTGGTGCAGAAGGTGTCGCCGGCGGCGAGGCTCGACTCGGTGGTGACGTCGAGGTCGCCGTCGGTGAGTTCGCCCAACATGCCGCGCACCATGCCGCGGTCGACCGCGCAGATGACCGGATGCTCCGTGGCGACATCGCCGAACGGGCAGTGGTCGTTGATGATGCGGAGCTGATCGTTGCGGCTCTCGGCGTGGGCGGCGAACCCGTGCGCCGTCAGTGCGTCGGCGACCGCCTGGATCGCCGAGCGCAACGACCGGTGGCCGGCTTCGAGCTGCTCGCCGCGCAGACCGGCCGCCATCGCCCGGCCGTACTCGGCGCCGACCTCTTCGGCCATCGCCTCGGCATCGGCCGGCGACATGCGGGTGAGCGCCCGACCGAGCAGCGACAGCAGCAGATCGTCGGACCGGACCGGGAAGTCGGTCACGGCATCGGCGACGGCGACGTACCGCTTCGACGGACGGCCCGCTCCCCCGCCGGCGACCTTGCCGGTCTGGACCTCGAGGTAGCCGCCGGCAGCGAGCTTGTCGAGGTGGTGGCGGGCGACGTTCGGGTGCACCCCGACGTGACCGGCGACGGCCGAGGTGGTGGCGCCCAGGTCGCCGCCGCGGTCTCGGACGTACAGGTAGATCGCCCGGCGCGTCGGGTCGCCGAACGCGTCGGTGATCGCCGACACGGTGGCGTTGAACGACGCAGAACTGGACGCAGAACCGGGCACGGTCGAGATTCTACTATCCGCGTAGTGCAAATGCCGGGCGGTCGCCGCCAGAATGGACGCCGTGTCCGAGCAGATGAACCCGCAGTTGGTCGACGCGCTCCGCCCCGTCGAGGATCCCGAACTCCACCGGTCGATCGTCGACCTCGGCATGCTCCGGCGTGCCGAACTCGGCGCGGACGGCACGGCGCACATCCTGGTGGCGCTCACCGTCGCCGGCTGCCCGCTGCGCAACGAGATCCAGAATCGGGTGTCGAGCGCGGCGACCGAGGTCGACGGCGTCACCGACGTCGCCCTCGAGTTCACCGTCATGACCGACGACGAACGCGAAGAACTCCGCAAGATGTTGCACGGCGACGCGGCATCGACCGCCGGCCACTCGCACGCCCACGGGCACGCCGAGGGCCGTGCCATCCCGTTCGCCGATCCCGGTTCGAAGACCCGTCCGCTGCTCATCTCGTCGGGCAAGGGTGGCGTCGGCAAGTCGAGCGTCACCACCAATCTCGCCGTCGCGCTGGCCCAGCTCGGCCACTCCGTCGGGGTCGTCGACGCCGACATCTACGGCTACTCGATCCCGCGCATGCTCGGCACCGACCGTCCGCCGACCGTCATCGACCAGATGCTCGTGCCGCCCGAGAAGTGGGGCGTGCGCTGTATCTCGATGGGCTACTTCGCTCCTCCCGGCGAGGCCGTCATCTGGCGAGGCCCGATGCTCCACAAGGCGCTCGAGCAGTTCCTCACCGACGTGTACTGGGACGAGCCCGACTTCCTCCTCATCGACATGCCGCCGGGCACCGGCGACATCGCGCTCAGCCTGAGCCAGTACCTGCCGCGCGGCGAGGTCTACGTCGTCACGACCCCGCAGCCCGCCGCCCAGAAGGTGGCGGCGATGTCGGCAGCGATGGCCAAGAAGGTGAACCTGCCGGTGATGGGCATCATCGAGAACATGTCGTGGTTCACCGGTGACGACGGCAAGCAGTACGAGTTGTTCGGCGCCGGCGGCGGCCAGGAGCTGGCCGACGATCTCGGGGTGCCGCTCCTCGGTCAACTGCCGCTCGTGCCGGCGTTGCGCGAAGGTTCCGACGCCGGCGCCCCCATCACGGCCGTCGACCCCGAGTCGGAAGCCGCGCAGGCGTTCCGCACGATGGCCCAGACGATCGCCGTCGATCTGCAGCCGAAGAAGCGGTTCAACGCCGAACTCAAGGTCCTCTGACCGACGGTCGGCGGTCACCGTGGAGATCGTGCCGCGCTACAAGTTCGAGCAGATGGTCGTCGACGCGCTCGACGATCTGCCGGACGAACTCGTCCCGGTGCTCGACAACGTCGTCGTCCAGGTCCACGACCGGAACCCGGACGAGCCCGAGCTGCTCGGGTTGTACGAGGGCACACCGCACACCGAACGGATCGGTGACGAGGCGCCCGACGTCGTGTCGATCTATCGCATCCCGCTGTGCGAGATGTGCGACGACCTCGACGACCTGAACGAGGAGATCTTCGTCACGGTGATCCACGAGATCGCCCACGCCGCCGGCATCGACGACGACCGCCTCCACGAACTCGGCTGGGCCTGACCCACCCGGCCCCGCCGCATCCAACCGGGTCGGGTGTCGGACGGAACGACGAGGCACA
>JBPEWX010000570.1:0-2341 GCA_052032235.1 Ilumatobacter sp.
CGCGGAGTTCCTCGTCGGCGCGGTGCACGGCGAGCACCGCGGCGCCGTAGCGGCCGCGGAAGCCGGCGTCTTTCAGGGTGCGGCCCGCCAGGTCGGAGCGAGGAGCGACGACGGCCTCGAAGAGGCGACTGCCGGGACCGGCGGCGTCGATCACGTGCGGTTGCTCGGCCGACTCGAGCCCGGCGACGTCCTGCAGGTCGATCACCCGGGTGACGTCACCGACGAAGTAGAGCCGATCGCCGCCGGTGACCTCGGTTTCCGGTCGGGCGGTCACGACGCCGCCGGCGCGCTCGATCGCGGCGAGGTACATGCCGTCGAGATGGCGGAGACCGGCGGTCGAGACCGTCTTGCCGTCGAGGGGCCCGTCGGCGGCGACGACCATCTGGAGCTGGAACTCGCGCGCTGCGGCGCGCATCGACTCGCCGGCGGCCGTGCGATCCCGCAGCAGGAACGGCGTGGCGATCGCCAGCACGGCGATGCCGACGAGTGCCACCGGCAGGCCGACCCGCGTCACCTCGAACATGCCGAGTGGGTCGTCGCCGCCGGCGCGGATCGCGTCCGACACGACGAGGTTGGTCGAGGTGCCGAGCAGGGTGACGACGCCGCCGAGGATGCTGGCGAACGAGAGCGGCATCAGCAGCGTCGACGCCGAGCGGCCGTTCGTGCGCGACCACCGGATCGCTCGCGGCGCGGCGAGCGCGACGAGTGGGGTGTTGGGAACGAAGGCCGACATCGCCGCCGTCGCCGCGGCGAGGCGGGCGATGGTGTTGCGTGTGCCGAACAGCAGGCGGTCGATCACGACCGACAGCGCACCGGTGGCGGCGACACCGCCGGCCACGACGTAGAGGAGCGCGATCGTCGCCGTCGCCGGGCTCGAGAGTCCGGAGAGGGCGACGTCGTCGTCGATCGCTCCCGACACCAGGAGGAAGGCGACACCCGCCCCCATGGCGGCCACGGCGGGGACGCGATCGGTCGCCGCGATCGCCACGACGGCCAACACCGTCGCGAGCACGAGCCAGGCGTCGGCACTCACAGGCGGGTATTCTACGTATTCTCCACCGTTTCGGTAGACAACTCTCGGAAACGCTGCTCGCCCCACGAGTGAGGTCGGATCCGTTGCGTCGTCAGGTGCGGTGCACGTCAGCGATGCGGCGACGCAACGGATCCGACACCGTTCGTCGTCACAGGGTGATGGTGGTCGTGGCGCGGCCGGCTCGTGGGTGGGCGGCGGTCGCGGTGAGTTCGGTACCGGCGGAGGCATGGACGACGAAGGTGGCGAGCACCCGGTCGGGCGTGCCGTCGTGACCGTGCCGGAAGCGCAGTGCCGATCGGCCGTCGAGTTGCCCGAACTCGCGGCGGGCCGGGCCGTCGACCACCGTTCCCCCGCTCACCTCGACGGCGAGGGGCAGCACCAGGTTCTCCTTGGCGGCGAGTGCACTCACCTGGGTCGGGAGCCACCCCGTGTTCGCGACGCCCACGTCGACGCGCCACGCGTCGTCGCCGAGCGCGGTGACCCGCTGGTGCACGATCTCGATCCGGGGCGAGCACAGTGCCTGGTGCACGGCGAAGTCGGCGTGCGCAGCGACCTCGTCGCGAAGGAGGTGTGCCGGCGGGTTCGTCCAGGTCGTGAGGTCGTTCCAGCCACCGAGTTCGACCGGGCCGAGCTGCGGGTGCTCGAACTCGTACCAGTCGACGTGGCCGTCGGGATGGTGCTCGTCGCACCAGCGGAGCACGGCGAGCGCTTCGGCGTCGGTCGGGCCGGTGTACCAGAAGTGGGTCGACTGTTTCGTCCCCGTCGCGGCGTGCACGATGTCCCAGTACTCCGTCGTCCATCCGAACACCCCGAGGTGCTCGTACGCCCAGTCGTCGGAGGCGCCGCTCATCGTCTCCGACTTGTCCCACGTGAAGTCCTCGTAGACGGAGTGCACCGGGTAGGAGGTGAGCGCCGCCCCGCGTTCACCGAGCTGCTTCCACACCCAGACGTCGAACTGGTCGAGCGACGAGTCGGCGCGCGTCGACGACGGTCGGAGCAGCACGCCGCCACTCGTGTGGTAGGCGTTGAACCCGCAGATGTTGGGGCGGGCGACCATGGCGCGCACGAGGGCGTCGATCTCCGGCTCGCTGAGGGGATGGTCGCCGCTGCCGGGGATCTTCGTGCCCCAGCCCGCCGGATAGTTGCGGTTCATGTCGAGGCCCTCGGTCGGGCGAGGAGTCGGCACGGTGAAACCGTCGTGGTCGGCGACGGTGCCCTCGTCCATGAGCCGGTACGTCGCCGTTCCGGTCGGCGCGCCCTCCGCGGGGACCGGCACCATCAGGCGCGCGTCGTCGGGATGCGGCATCC
>JBPEWX010000571.1:0-2457 GCA_052032235.1 Ilumatobacter sp.
CCGGTGCCCATCACCCGCACCAGCCCCTCGGCCAGTTCGGGACGGATCTCCGGGTCGGGGTTCGCCCTCGCGAACACGATCGGGTCGTCGTTCATCGCCTTGATGTCGTCCTGGGTGAGCACGTCGGGCGCGCTCACGCCGATGAACACGTCGACGCCGGCCATGACGTCACTCAGCGCACCCTGCTTGCGCTCGGTGTTGGTGTTCTCGGCGAACCACTGCTTCCACTCGTTGAGGCCGTCGCGGCCGTCGTACACGGCACCGCGCGAGTCGACGCCGACGATGTTCGTCGCGCCGGCCCCCATCAGGATCTTGCCGATCGCCACGCCGGCGGCGCCGACACCGGAGATCACGATGGACAGGTCTTCCATCTTCTTGCCGGTGATGCGCAGCGCGTTCCACAGCGCGGCGAGGGTGACGACGGCGGTGCCGTGCTGGTCGTCGTGGAAGACGGGGATGTCGAGTCGTTCCTTCAGCGCCTCTTCCACCTGGAAGGCGCCCGGGGCGGCGATGTCTTCGAGGTTGATGCCGCCGAACGTCGGCGCCAGGCGCACGACGGTCTCGATGATCTCCTCGGGCGTCGACACGTCGAGGCAGATCGGGAAGGCGTCGACCTGACCGAACTCCTTGAACAACAGCGCCTTGCCTTCCATCACCGGCATGGCGCCCTTGGGGCCGATGTCGCCGAGGCCGAGCACCGCGGTGCCGTCGGAGACGATGGCCACCGTGTTCTTGCGGATCGTGTACTCGTCGGCGAGGGTCTCGTCGGCGGCGATCGCGTTGCACACGCGGGCGACGCCCGGGGTGTACATCATCGACAGGTCGTCCTGGTCGCCGACCGGGTAGAGCGACAGCACCTCGATCTTGCCGCCTTCGTGCTTGCGGAACGTGCGGTCCCACCAAGCGCGCAGGGTCACGCCCGGCGTGTTCTCGACGGCGGCCACGACCTCGTGCTGGTGCTCGACCGAGCTGCAGTTCACGACCATGTCACGGTCGAGCGTGGCGCCCTTGGCGACGAACGCGTCGACGGCGAAGATGTTGCCGCCTGCTGCCCCGATCTCCGTTGCGAGCCGGCCGAGTACGCCCGGGATGTTCTCGAGCGTGACTTGGAGGTGGATCGAATACTGGGTGGCGGGAGGCCGTGACATGCCCGAAACGGTACTCAGCCCCGTCGACGGGTCGGAAAAGGGATCGCGGTCGAGCGGTGCTCAGGCGGCGACGGTGGGGCGCCAGGTGGCCGGTTTCGGGAAGAACTGGCTGGTGCCGGGCGGCGCCGTGAACTTCTTCCACTCGCCCGGCTTCTGGGCGAGCCGGTCGCTGATCGCGAAGATCGCGGCCGGGTTGAACCCGAGGCCGGAGTGGGAGCCGTACACCTCGATGTTCTCGCGGATCGGGCCCTCGTCGTCGAGGCACTGCCACCAGCGCACCACCCCGTCGGAACGGGTGTAGATCGACGATGCGGGCACGAGGAGTTCGCCGGCGTCGTGGCCGGGGAGCGCCTCCTCGACGAGCGGGATGTGCTGCGGGCTCAGCCGGTCGTAGATGCGCGACACGGCGCTGCGGTCTTCGGGGTTGATCCGGAACGGGCTCCCGAGGGTGATCACCTGGCGCACCAGATGCGGGAACTTGCGTGCGAGTCGGCGGGCGTAGATGCCGCCGAGGCTCCAGCCGATCAACGTGACCGGCGCGCCGTGGCGGTCGTGCATCACCTGGAGTTTGGCGATCAGCCCGTCGACGATGTGCGGTGTCGGGCCGACGTTGCGGCCGAGATCCCACCCGTCGACCCAGTAGCCCTGGCCGCGCAGGATGTAGCGCAGGGGCAGGGTGGACGAGTCGTCGGCGAGGAAGCCGGGAAGGATCAGGACGGGATGGTTGTCGCCACGGCCGATCATCCGCAGCCACGGCGCAGCAGCGACGACGGCACCGAGCTCGAAGACGGCTCGCGCTTCCATGAGCCGCAGCCAATGATTGGGCGGCGCCGCCCCCCGGTCGGTCTCTGCCATGGTCAGACCATAACGCCCGCGTGACGGCAGGCGCGTGTTCGAGGCTCCAAATATCCGGACATATGCTGGACCGCATGGACGCCAACACCTGGGACGAGCGGTACCGCGACACCGAGCTGATGTGGTCGGCGGGACCGAACGCGTTCGTCGAGGAGATCTGTGCCGGCTTCGACCCGGGCCGCTCGATCGACCTCGCCGCCGGCGAAGGCCGCAACGCGCTGTGGCTCGCCGAGCAGGGATGGGACTCGACGGCGGTCGACTTCTCGGCCGTTGCCATCGACAAGGCGCAAGCGATCGCCGAGCGGCGCGGCATCACCCTCACGACCGAGGTCGCCGATCTCACCGGCTACGTGCCGACACCCGGCGGCTACGACCTCGTCGTGATCGCCTACTTGCAACTCCCGGCCGATCAGCTCGCCCCGATCCTCCAGCGGGCCGCAGCGGCGGTCGCGCC
>JBPEWX010000572.1:0-2129 GCA_052032235.1 Ilumatobacter sp.
CCTGCGACTGCTGACGGAGGTGACGTCATGATCGAGATCGAACGCCGCTTCCTGGTCGAGCGGGTGCCGGACGACCTCCCGACCCCGGTCCGGATCGAGCAGGCGTACCTGGTGACCGAACCGGTGGCAGTGCGCGTGCGCCGCAAGAACTCGGCCCGCATCCTCACCATCAAGGCCGGCAGTGGGCTCGCCCGCACCGAGATCGAACGCGAACTCACCGACGAGGAGTTCGATGCGCTCTGGCAGCAGCCGACCGAGCTGCGCATCGAGAAGCGCCGCTACGAACTCGACCTCGGGAACGGCCACACCGCCGAGCTCGACCTGTTCGACGGCGACCTCGCCGGACGTGTGATCGTCGAAGTCGAGTTCCCCGACGCCGGGGCCGCCGCACGATTCGACCCGCCCGACTGGTTCGGCACCGAGGTCACCGACGACGGCCGCTACACCAACGCCGCCCTCGCCCGCCACGGCTGGCCCGACTGACCACCGAACGGGATTCGTCGGTCCGGTTCGACGAGGATCGCCGGCGCGCGATAGTGGTGGTCGTCGAACTGAGGGGGTTCAGATGATCAAGCGGGTACTCGCGCTCGCCCTGGTGGCGGCGAGCATTGCATCTCCGGCGGTTGCCGCTCCTGGCGGCAACGCCGGCGGCAAGGGCAACGGACCGAAGGGCGGTCCGGCCGTCGTCAAGGTCGGTGCGGCGTCGAGGTCGGTGCTGCCGACCGTCGACGGCAGCCACGACTATCTCGACCAGGTCGACCCGGATCCCGACGATCCGTACTCGCCGGGGCTGCCGATCCCGGCCTGGGATCAGGGTGCGGTGTCGGTCGGCAACGGCGACGACAACGGCTACTGGGTCCACGACGACATGCGCGTGCAAGCCGTCGCGTTCGAGGAGCAGCAGGGCAAGGACATCACCGTCGTGCTCGCCGCCAACCTCTACATGATCCTGCGACCCGACGCCGAGGCGATCCACGCCGCCGTCGAGGCACGCCTGCCCGCGAGCGTCGTCGACCGACTCGACCTGGCGATCCACGCCGATCACAACCACCACGGTCCCGACACGGCGTTCGACGTCAACCACGAGTGGTACGACCTGATGATCGACCAGGCGGCCGACGCCGTCGTCGACGCCATCGGCTCGATGCGGCCGGCCCGCCTCGACGTCGCCGAGACCGAGCACTACTTCGGCCTGCGCGACTCGCGCGATCCGCAGGTGCTCGATCCGACGCTCGGCGTGTTGCGTGCCACGGCGACCAACGGCGACACGATCGCCACGATGCTGTTCTGGGGCAACCACCCCGAGGTCACCCTGTTCTGGTCACCGCCGGTCGACGCGATCGTCGACGACTGTGCGCTGCTCGGCATCGCCGACGACTGCACGGCGAAAGACCGCTACTTCACCGCCGACTTCCCCGGCTGGGCGAGCCGCATCATCAGCGACGAACTCGGCGGCGAGACCCTGTTCCTGAACGGTGCCGTCGGCGACCTGATCACCCCGCTCGGTGCGACGGTCTGGGAGGTCACCGACGACGCGCCGCTCGGTGACGGATTCACGGTGCCCGACGGCGCCGAACCGCCGCTCGGTGCGGCGAACTTCACCGAGCGCAACTTCCGTCGCACGTACCTGGTCGGTCGTGAACTGGCCCACGCCGCGCTCGGGGCGCTCGAGCACGCCGAGCCGATCGCCCGACCGACGATCGACTACACGACGCAGACGTTCTACACGCGCATGTCGAACATCGGATTCCGCTTCCTGCTCAACGTGAACCCCGACGGCTTCACATCGCTCGGCCACCTGCCGGGCGAGCTCTACACCTGCCCTGCCACCGGCCCGAAGAACGACGAGACCTGCACGGGTGACGCACTCGCCAGCACCGGCGACCCCGTCCTCGGGTCGGTCCGCCTCGGCGACCACACCAAGTCACAGGTCGCGTACCTGCGGATCGGACCGGTCGGCACGATGTGGCTCCCGGCAGAGGTCGGACCCGAGACGACGATCGGTCTGCCGGCCGGCTACCACGCGACTCCGGAGCTCTGGCACGACGACGATCTGTCGCTGCACGCCGTCGGCACCGACTACGAGACGTCCGGCTTCGTGAAGAACCGGATGAACGACGAATACCGAT
>JBPEWX010000573.1:0-1502 GCA_052032235.1 Ilumatobacter sp.
CGCCTCTCTCGTCGACGAAACCGACCTGACCGTCACCGACGGCTCCGACGCCGACGACACCGCCGACGTCGACATCGACGAGGCGGCCCTCGAGTTTTCCGAGTGTCTCCGCGGCGAGGGGCTCGACGTACCCGACATCGGTGTCGACGCCGACGGCAACATCGACCTGCGTGACGCCTTCGCCGAGGCCGGACCCGGCCAGGACGGTTTCCGTGAGGCGATGGAGGTGTGCGGCGAGATCCTCGAAGGCGTGGCGTTCGGCGGCGGAGCGGGCGGCGCCCGTGACGACTCGGCCATCGCCGACGCCTTCCTCGAACTCACGGAGTGCATCCGTGCCGAAGGCTTCGAGGACATTCCCGACCTGACGTTCCAGGCGCCCGGTGGACGGCCCGGCGCAGACGGTGAAGCCCCCGAGCCACCGGCCGACGGTGAAGCCCCCGAGCCCGGTCAGGGACGCGGGCAGGGCGAGTTCGGCGATCGGACGTCGCAGATCGCCACCCAGCTCGAACTCGACCCCGACGACCCCGAGGTGATCGCGGCGCTCGACCAATGCATGCCGGTGCTCGACGACGCACTCGGCGGCTTCGGCGGAGCCGGCGGTGGTCAAGCCGCCGAGGAGGGCTGACCGATGACGACCGATTTCGACATCACGACGGCCGACGAGCTCGAACGCTCCCTCCACGAGCGTCGCAACGGTGACGGTGGTCGAGGCGCAGCCCCGCTGGTCGTCGAGGGCCGTCCGAAACGCCGCTGGCCGTGGCTCGTGGCCGGCCTGGCGGTCGGTGCCGGCGGCGTACTCGTCGCCGAACCGCTGCTGAACGGCGAGAGCGACGGCGAGGTCGTCGTCGCCGAGACCACCGCCCTCACGACCGCATCGGTCCAGGTGACCGATCTCGTCGAGGAGGTCGAGTGGGACGGTGAACTCGCCGCCGGTGCCACCCTCGACGCGTCGTTCGGCACCACGAGCACATCGACCGACCAGGCCGGTGCCGACTCGGGGACGGGCACCATCACCGGTGTCCCGGAGGTGGGTGAGACGATCGGACGAGGTGACGTCGTCGCGTGGGTCGACGATCTCCCGGTCGTCGCGATCTACGGCGACGTCCCGATGTGGCGCGACCTCGCCGAGGGAGACGAGGGTGAGGACGTTCGCCAACTCGAAGCCAATCTCGTCCGGCTCGGCTACGACCCCGACGACGACGTCGTCATCGACACCGAGTTCGACAGCGACACCGAGACGATGGTCGAGGCCTGGCAGGAGGACATCGGCCGAGAGGAAACCGGCGTCGTCGCGGCGAGCGACCTCGTCGTGCTTCCCGGACCGTCCGACGTCGTGTCGGTGCCTGCCGTCGGAGCGTCGACGAGCGGCGAAACCGTCGTCCAACTCGAAGCGCCCGCCGTTCGTGTCGACGTGGTGGCCGGGCGGCCCGAGGCCGACGACGACGCCGGCATCGTCGAGTCGGTCGCCGAGGTCGGTACCCGCATCGAGCACGGATCGGTCC
>JBPEWX010000574.1:0-4799 GCA_052032235.1 Ilumatobacter sp.
GGGCCGACGCGAGTACGACGAAGGGCACCTCCCGGGCGCTCGCTTCGTCGACCTCCATACCGAGTTGGCGGGCGGCGAGGGCGGCGGTCGCCACCCGCTGCCGTCGGTCGACGAGTTCACCGCGCTACTCGGGCGGCTCGGCATCGATCCGGCGACCCACGTCGTCGCCTACGACAGTGCCGGTGGTGCGATCGCCGCCCGCTTGTGGTGGATGCTCCGCTCGATCGGCCACTCGCAGGCGTCGGTGCTCGACGGCGGCATCGCCGCCTGGACGGCCGCCGGGTTCCCCCTGACCGACGAGGTTCCCGCGGTCCACCCGACCGTCTACCCGCCTCGGCCCGACTGGACCGGGATCGTCGACGCCGACGCCGTCACCCAGACGATCCAGTTCGGCGGCACCGTGATCGACGCACGGGCTCCCGAACGGTTCCGTGGCGAGCACGAGCCGATCGATTCGCGAGCCGGTCACGTCCCGGGAGCGATCAACATCTTCCACGGTGCGAACCTGGGCGCGGACGGCACCCATCTGCCCCTCCCCGAGTTGGCGCAACGCTTCGCCGGCGTCGGTGAGTCGCCGATCGTGTACTGCGGCTCGGGCGTCACCGCCTGTCACGACCTGCTGGTCTTGTCGCTCGTGGGCGTCGATCAGGCCCGTCTGTACCCGGGCTCGTGGAGCGAGTGGTCGGCCGACCCCGATCGCCCCGTCGCCACCGGCGACGCCTGACGCTCGTTCACGTCGGTCGGGGCGTCAGGACGCCGCCCGTTTCTTCGCCGCTCGCTTCGTGCGCGCCGCCTTCTTCTTCGTGCCCGACTTCTTGGCGGCCGCGTTCTTCGGCTTCGCCGACCGACCGGACCGTTCGACCCCGGTTGCCTCGAACAGGGCGTCGATCTGGTCGATGTGGAGGTCGACGAGGTCCCACAGGTCGGGCACGAGGTCGCGGTCGGCGACGAGGCCGAAGTCGAGACGGTCCTCGTAGGAGTGGACGGTGATGTTGAGCCCGACCCCGTTGCTGATCGTCGAGACCGGGATGTAGCCGTCGAGCTTCGCGCCGGCCAGGTAGAGCGACTCGCGCGGCCCGGGCACGTTCGACACCACGACGTTGACCGGCATGTTGAAGCGGTCGGCGAGCCGCGCCTGCAGCCGGATCGCAGCGGTCGCCACCATCGGCGACGTGACGTCGGTGGCCCGGATGATGGCGTCGGCCGGCACCAGGTCGAGTTGGTGTTTGGCGTCGCTCATCGCGTCGCGGCACCGCTCGACGCGTTCGAGCGGGTCGTTGCAGTCGGTGGGCAGTTCGGCGACGAGACTCGACACGAGGTTGGTCCACGGATCTTCCTCGAGCCCGGTGCGCACCGAGACCGGCACCATCGCCCGCAACGGCTCGTCGGGCAGCGCGTCGTGGCGCAGCAGGTACTCGCGGAGCGCACCGGCACAGATCGCCATCACCACGTCGTTGACCGTGCCGCCCGTGGCGTTCTTCAGCACCTTGATGTCGTCGAGCGACACCGATCGCATGGCGAACCGGCGGTGCGGCCCGACCGCCTTGTTCCACGGTGTGGGTGGCGCCGGGGTGAGCGGCATCGACACCTTGCGGAGCTGCTCGGTCAACTGCGCCGATTCCTCGGAGCGGCCCGCCGCCGAGGCGATCACCTCACGTGCTCGTGACGCCGCACCGCTGAGCGAGGTGATGCCCGCGGCATCGGCGAGGTTGCGCACGACCTTGAGCGACAGCCGGGTCGCCTTGACCGGGTTGGCGACCATGTGTTGGAGCGTGTGCTGGAGCAGCTCCTTGTCGGTCGGGACCGGCTCGCCCTCCCACGGCACCTCGACGAACGGGAACTCGGCGTCCGGTGCGAGATCGGTCATCATCCGCAGCATGATGACGCCGGCGGCGCCGTCGATCGTGGCGTGGTGGAACTTGGTGAGCAGCGCCCAGTGGTCGGGGTCTTCGAGCCCTTCGATGACGTAGACCTCCCAGAGCGGATGGTCACGATCCATCGGGCGCCCGATGATCCGGGCCACCTGTTCGCCGAGCTGCTCCCGATTGCCGGGGGGCGCCAGGCCGATCTCGCGGACGTGGTAGTCGAGGTCGAAGTCGGGATCGTCGAACCAGTACGGGTGGTCGAGTCCGAAGGGCACCTCGGCGACCCGACGTCGCAGCGGCTCGATGTGGCCGACCATCGCAGCGAATCGCTGCCGGACGACCTCGTACGGTTTGAAGTCGGCTGAGGGTCGTCGGTAGATCGACAGCCCGTTCACGTGCCCGTAGGTGGTCGGCGTCTCCATGTACAGGAACGCAGCATCGAGACCTGTGAGTTGTTGCAACCGAATCCCCCTTCGTCGGATCGCGGCGCCAGTCTCGCGCAGCGTCCGGCTGCCGTCGACCGGGGAGATCGCCGCGCGCCGACGGGAGATGCGACACTGGTCGGGTGCGACTGGGGGAGGAGATCGGACGTGGTGTCCGATCGATCGTCTACGGCTATGGCGTCGGAGAGGTCGCGAAGGTGCCCAATCCCGACGTACCGGCGGCCTGGCTGGCCGAAGAGGTCCGCCTCACCGACATCGTCGAGGCGTGCGGTGCTGTCGTACCGCGGCGGCGACGGATCGAGGAGATCGACGGCACCGAGATGATGGTCACCGAACGCATCATGGGCGAGTCGATGCTGCTCCGAACGCTGGCCGAGCCGGACGGCGCTTCCGACCTCGGTCGTCGGTTGGCGGAGATCCAGATCGAACTCTCACGGGTGCGGGTCTCGTTCGCGTTGCCGGACCAACACGATCGCCTGGTGAGCAAGATCCGCCGGACGGCCTTGCGTCACGGTGAGATGTGGATGGACGCGCTCGATCTCGTCCCCGACGACGATGCGGCCCCGGTGGTGTGTCACGGCGACCTGCACCCTCGGAACGTGATCATGACCGAGGAGCGAGACGTGATCGTCGATTGGTTCGACACGTCGCGCGGGCAGCTCGCCGCCGATGTGGTTCGAAGCCTCATCTTGCTCGACGACTCGATCATGGACGCCACCGACGACGCCGCGCGGCTCGCTCTGACCGAATTCCGTCGGGGCTACGAGGAGTCGGCGATGTCACTCACCGGATTCGAACGTGGCGATCTGGCGCCCTGGTGGCTGGTCCAGCGCATCGCACGCTTGTCGGAAGGCATCGGCCTCGAACGTCGGGACGCGTTCGCCGCGGATCTCGACGCGGCGATCAGCAGGCGATGACGGGCGCGAGCGCCTTGGCGAGGATCGGGTTCGCCGCCGTGACGAGGCCGTCGTTCTCGAGGCACGGGAGCTCGACGTCGGCACCTGCTTCCCGGGCGATCAACGAGCCGGCGGCGTAGTCCCACGGCTTGATGTCGCGTTCGACGTAGATGTCGATGCGGCCGGCTGCGAGCCAGCAGAGGTGCAGCGCGGCGGAGCCGAACGCCCGAACGTCGCGAACGGTTCCGAGGAGGTCGGCGATGAAGCGCCCGTGACGGGCTCGCACATCGGACCGGTACGAGTAGCCGGTCGCGACGAGTGAGTGGGCGAGGTCGGTCTGCGATCCGACTCGAATCGGCGTCTGGTCGAGCGTCGCACCACCGTCGCGATGTGCACTGAAGACCTCGCCACGAACGATGTCGGTGACACACCCGGCGACCGGCCGGCCGTCGATCGCCACGGCCACGCTGACGGACGTGACCGGAAGCCCGTAGGCGAAGTTGACGGTGCCGTCGAGCGGGTCGACGATCCATTCGAGGTCGGTGTCGCCCCCGATCCCGGTCTCGGCGAACCCGCCTTCTTCCGCGAGGACGCGAGCGCCCGGGGTCGCCGCGGTGATGCGATCGATGATCAGCCGCTCGGTCCGGAGATCGGTCGACGTCACGATGTCGGTCGAGGTCGATTTGGTGCCGATGGCCCGACGTTCGGCGCTCGCCGCGACGTGGGCCGCCGCCTCGCGGCAGATCGACGTGGCGACGTCTCGAAGGTGACGCAGCCGGTCGGCGTCAGACGACTCGGACATCGATGTCGTGGCTCCGCAGACTCTCGATCGCCTCGGCGTCGGCGCCGTCGTCGGTGATCAGCACATCGATCTCGTCGAAGTCGGCGTACGTGAAGAGTTGCCCGTTCCCGAGCTTGCTGTGGTCGACCAGCGCCACCACCCGGCGTGCGGCCTCGATCATCGCCCGCTTCACCATCGACTCGTTGCGGTACGGGGTCGTGAGCCCGCGGGCGAACGACAACCCGTCGCAACTGATGAAGAGCAGGTCGACCGAGAGCTCACGCACCATCGACACCGTGAACGCATCGACCATCGCGTGCGTGTTGGTCGTGACTTCGCCACCGAGGACCGAGAGCGGTTGGACGCCGCGCTGGGCGAGCATCGACGCCACACCCAGTGAGTTGGTGATCGTGTGCACCTCTCGGTCGGACGGATAGACCTCGGCGAGTCGTTGCAGCGTCGAGCCGGAGTCGATGATGACGCTGCCGCGTTCCGGGAGTTCGCCGATCGCTTCCTGGGCGATCCGGAGCTTCTCGGTGGCGAACTTGGTCGTGCGGGCCGCGACGGAGGGCTCGAAGCTCGCCTGCTCCACCGGCACCGCTCCGCCGTGAACACGGCGGAGGCGGCCCTGTTCTTGCAGGTCGGACAGGTCACGACGGATCGTCTCCGTCGTGACTCGATGCCGGGACGCCAACTCGGCGACCTCGACGGATCCGTTCGTCAGGGCCTGCAGGTAGATCTCGCGCTGCCGGTCGTGTTGCAGCTGGCTCTTGTTCGTCGCGGTATCGGTCATCGAGAAGTCACCTTCGAGGTG
>JBPEWX010000575.1:0-6480 GCA_052032235.1 Ilumatobacter sp.
GTACTGCGACGTCCTCTCGTCCGTCCCGTGCGCCATCGTCATTCCTCCCGCTTCGTCACGTCGATGGTCTCATGGCTCGGGGAGGAGCAACAGGACGTATCCGGTGAAATCCGTCGCCGCACGTGCGCGAGCGCACACGCGACGGAGCCGGCCCGCAGGCCGGCTCCGTCGACGTTCGATGGCGGATCCGCTAGCGGTTCTGGCGCAGCGGGTCGATGCGGCCCTCGGAGATCGCCCGGGCGACGATGCCCTGCTGGATCTGCTCGGTGCCCTCGAAGATGTCCATGGTCTAAATCAACTGTCCATGACGTGCGTCCACCCCATCTGAGCTGGTCTTTTTCGGATTCCGTGCCGTTCAGTATTGGCACGTCTCACGCAGTTGTAGGGATGAAAGTAGGGATGAAAGTAGGGATGGGCCCGGTCCGCGTGGCTACGGCAGAGCCCGGTCACATCACCTCTGAATCGAACATGTGCCACTGAGGGCAGGAGAGAGACGTCCGCATGTCGAACCATCGCTCCGCCGGCGTACTTGGACCGGCTGTGTTCGGTCGGTCGGGTGGAGAGGGCGCGGGCACCATCTCGTACATCAGAGAACTCTGCCAGCTAGGTAGCCCCTCGCTGCAGCAGCAATCTGGGTACGGGTACGTCCGATGGCTCTGTTGTCCGGTCGCGTCCTGTGATCTGGATGGTGGAGATGAATCGGGCACGAGGGTTGGCGGTGTCTTGGATGGCGGATTGCTTCGGTGGTGTCAAGGAAAGGCAGACGAGACATCCGCGCCGGCGCCTGATGACCGTCGGCGTCGTCGCGATCATCTTCACGCAGCTGCTACCTCTCGCGCCGTTCGGGTTGGCGACACCTGCAGCGAGCGCGGCCGAGGACTGCACCGTCGAGAATCAGGTCACCACCTCAGTCGGGAACTCCTCCGGTACGCAGGGGACGAGCATCTACGTCCCAGCGAACCGCAAGGTCGAGGTCCGGATGTTCGGTTCAGCTACGGAGAAGTACTACTGGGGCTGGCACCGACTGCAGTCGAACCCCGTCGTGACCCTGACCGGCCCCGGAACCTCCGTCGATCACATGGGACTGATCGACTACTACCACGACCCCGCCGGGCAGGCCCCGCACACCCAGACGTTCTCGCACGCCAGAACTTGGGCAACGACGACAGCGGGCACCTACCAGGGTTCCGGCCATCATCTGTCGTACTACGGGGACAACCTGCAGCAGCAGGTGTCGATCAAGGTCCTCGTGTGCGTCCCTGCCACGACGACCACGACGACCACGACGACACCGCCACCCGGTGGTGTTCCACTGTCCCAGTGGGAACTCGCCGGTCCCAACGGCGGGCTCATCCACGGTGATTCATGCTGGCTCGGCTGTGGCGATCCGATCTCGACCCGGACCGGCGCGTTCTACGACGCGTTCACGGACCTCGATGCCATTCCCGGGCGATCCCCGATGTTGGCATTCACCCGCACGTACCTGTCAGCACGGTCCGGGACCGTCGGACCTTTCGGCGCGGGATGGTCGCACAACTGGAAGCTGCAGGCGATCTCCACGACCGGGCAGGTCGAGATCCGACAGGAGTCCGGCGCCTCGGTGTTCTTCACCTCGAACGGTTCCGGCGGCTACACCGCACCGGCGCGCGTGTACGGCACCCTGTCGACACTTCCCGGTGGCGGTTGGCGGTATGTGCGAGGCACGACCGAACGGTTCGACTTCGACGCGGCCGGCAAGCTGGTCGCGGCCGAAGACCTCGACGGTGACCGCACGACACTCACCTACAACGGCTCGAACCAGCTGACATCGATCACCGACTCGGCGGGCCGCAAGATCCAACTCACCTGGTCCGCCGGCCGGATCGCTACCGTGAAGGACCCCTCGACCCCGCCCCGGGTCGTCACCTACGGGTACACGGGCGGGCTGCTCACGTCGGTGACCGACGTTGCCGGTGGGATCACCACCTTCGGCTACGACGGGTCATCGCGGATCGTCACGGTCCGTGATCCACGCCACAACGCCGACGGCACCGGCCTGGCCGTCACCAACGTGTACGACGCACAAGGTCGAGTGACCCGGCAGACCGACGAGGCCGGCGAGGTTTTCCAGTTCGACTACACGACGGTCGCCAACGCGACCATCGTGACCAAGCCGTCCGGGACCAAGGTGAGCCATCAGTACGACGCCAACGGACTGTTGGTCTCCGTCACCGACGGGTACGGCTCGGCGACCCCAGCAACGACGACGTACACACGCGACCAGAACCACCTCGGAATCAAGACGATCACCGATCCGCTCGGCAAGGTGACTACCAACACCTACGACGCCGCCGGTGATCTGCTGTCGGTCACGGACCCGCTCGGCCGGACCACCACGATCACCTACAACGCGCTCGACCTGCCGCTCACCGTCACGGACCCGTCCGGCGTGACGACCACGGCGACGTACACGGCACAAGGCCGTCTCCTGTCGACGAGCCGTCCGCTGAAGAACGACGCCGGCGCCGTCATCGACACGGCAACGACGACGTTCACGTACGACCCGACCCGACCCGAGGACGTCAAGGCCGTCACTGACCCGGAAGGGCACGTGTGGTCGTTCAGCTACGACACCCACGGCAACCAGATCTCCTCGACGGCACCTGCGACCGGCGCGAAGACCACCGTCTCCTACAACACGCTGGGCTGGCCGATCGCCGTGACCGCACCGCTCGGCAACGTCGCCGGCGCCGTGCCCGGTGCGTACACGTCGACGACCACCTACGACGCGCTCGGCCGTGTCACCGCGACAACCGCACCCGACGGAATCCAGACCTCGGTCGTCTACGACCCGAACGGCAACGTCATCCGGTCGACGGACGGTGAAGGCCATATGACCTCGACCACCTACGACCCGATCGACCGGCCCATCCAGGTCGTCCGAGCTGACGGAACACTCACCTCGACCTCCTACAAGCCCGGTGGGGGCGTGGCGACGATCACCGACCCGGGTGGGGCGATCACCACCTACGACTACGACACCCTCGGACGGCGGACGAAGAGGACCGACGCGCTCGGACGCGCCACGACCTACACCCACGATCTCGCCGGACGGATCAAGACCGTCACTGCCGCAGACGGAACCGTCGCCACCCTCAACTACGACTCGGCCGGCCAGCTCATCTCGACGACCGGTGTGACGAGCAGCTACAGCTACGACAGTCTCGGCCGTCCGGTCACCCGGACCGATGCCGCCGGTGTCACCCGCTGGAAGTACGACTCGCTCGGACGGATGACCGCCGAATACCGCGACGGGGCCGACAACCGCATCGACTACGGCTACGACCTCGTCGGAAACCTCACCAGCATCGACTACCCCGGTCCGGCCGGGACTGTCACCCGGAACTTCAACGGTGCCGGACAGATGACACGGATGCAGGACTGGCAGTTCCGTGAGTTCCTCTTCACCTACGACGCCAACGGATCGTTGATCCGACAGACCAACCCGAACGGAACCATCACCACGGCCACGGTCAGCGAAGCAGGCACGGTCGACGCCATTCACCACGACGGACTGTCACGGGTAGCGAACGCTCCGATCGCCCGTTTCGGTTACACCCGAGACGACAACCGCATGGTCACCGATGAGACCGCGACCGGCGTGCCCGGGATCCTCGGCCCGTCGGACTTCGGCTATGACCCGCTCGGCCAGCTCACCGATGTCGACAGCTCAGCGTTCGGGTACGACGACGCCGATGACCTCGTCTTCATGCTCGACGGCGGCGCACAGGAATACGACGCCGCCCATCAGCTGACGAAGAAGACCGCGCCGATCACCCGTGTCGCGTCCCTGTCGGCCGCTGATCAGGCGAACAACACCGTGACGCTCGCCTACGGCGGGCTTGCCGCAGGCAACGACGTCGCCGTCGTCGCCGTCGCCTCTCCGAGCACGGAGTCCGGGGCACCAACCGGGACCGGCTGGACCCTGACTGCATCGAAGATCTCCGGGAACACCCACCTGGCCGTGTACACCAAGGTCCTGACGACGAATCTGCTCCAACTTGCCGACATCCAGACAGTCCAGGTGAACTTCTCTGGTACGGGCAGGTACCCGAAGGCTGTTGGTGCGTCCCTGTACCGGGGCGTGGACACCACGACCACGCCGATGGTTGCCGCGTCCACAACGAACGGTGCAGCTGCCGCGTCCTCGGTCACCGCAGGGTCGTTGTCTGCTGACGCACGGCTCTCGACCCGGATCGTCGCTGCCGCCGAAGTCGGCTCCGAGGCGACCAAGACGGGTCCGTGGTCTGGTCCCTCGAACGTCCAGGTACACGGCCAGACCATCGGAGCCGCCCAGGTGTCGTTGGCGTTCGCCGACGACAAACGCCTCGAGCTCGGCCCGACCGGGGCGCTCACCATGACCTACCCGGTTCCCGCTGACCTCGCAGCCATCAGCCTGGTGCTGCGACCGGCACCGATCCGGTACACATACGACCAGCGCGGGAACCGCACTGCACGCACCCCCTCGAGCGGGACGGCGACGGCGTACACCTACGATTCCGGCAACCGGCTGACCGGAGTCGATGCCACCACCACGTACGCCTACGACGCCGGCGGACTCCGGGTGTCCAAGACCGTCGACCCGCCCGGTAGTGCGCCAGCGGTGACCACGAAGTTCGTGTGGACAACCAACTCGGGTCTCCCGTTGTTGCTGAGTGCTGGTGACCGCCACTTCCTGTACGGCCCGACCGGCCAGGTCGTTGCAGCTGTCGACCCGCTCCCGGAGATCAGCTATGTCGGTGGCCAGACGATCACGGCATCCGATTCGCCGACACTTGCGGTTCCGTTGCCTGCCCTTGGCGCCAAGTACGACGTCGCCGTGCTCACATCGACGTTCCCTTCGAACCAGGCCGTCCACACCACACCAGCCGGCTACTCCGAAGTGGCACGCAAGACCTCAGGGTTGACGACCACGGTCGTCTGGGTGCGCACACTGACCGGAAACATCGCCGAGTTGAACGACCCGGCGGCAACCGTCGTGTACTCGCCTGGCACCTACAGCAAGACGCTCAGTGTCGCCGTGTACCGCAATGTCGACCCGTTCACCCCGGTCACCGCGACCACGACCGCAGGGGCGTTGAACGCATCCAGCGTGTCGACCGGGACACTGACGTCGACGAACCCGCTCGGATCGTGGGCGGTCATGATCGCCTCGACGAACGACCCGACCGGGCCCACCAGCCCGACGATCAACGTGGCCGGCGCAACCTCCCGGCGTGGCTCCTACGTCGGGCTTGGCAGCACACAGCCGTACACGGTCATCGCTGACGCCCCGATCGCCGGGTTGGGCAGCACGACTCTGACCGGCACGTACAACGATGTCGGAGATCTGACCGGTATCGGGCTCGTGCTCCAGCACGCCCCGCCACGCGGGCACTTCTACCATGCCGACCAGATCGGCTCGATCCGTGCGGTCACCGACGAGTACGCCGAACTGAAAGCGGCACGGTCCTATGACCCGTACGGCACGCCGATGACCACGAACACCCCGCAGACCGGAGCGAACACCGTGTCCGCTGCAGGGGCGACCGTCACCCTCGGCTCGAGCATCTCGGTCTCGAACGACTTCGGGTTCGCTGGCGAATGGACCGACGGCGAAACCGGATTCGTGTACCTACGAGCCCGGTACTACGACCCGACCACCAACCAGTTCATCACCGAAGACCCTCTCGTCGACTTGACACGTGAGCCGTACGGGTATGCGTCGAACCGACCCACCCACATGACGGACCCCACCGGACTCTGGCCGTGGGACGGCAAATGCGTGGACATCGGCGCTCTCGTCGGGCCGGGAAGCAGCAAGTGCAACACCATCGCCGAGCATCATGCTGCGGGCGCGAGGGCCCTCGGTCAGTCGATGGCGAACGCCGCTGGCGGCACGTTGAATGGACTTACGCTCGGTCACGGTAAGGGCTTCTCTCAAGGATTGTCTTGGGTCGGCCTGTCCAATATGGATGAGCGCGTCCGCTGGGAAAGCGACGCAGCGAGGCGTGGTACTTGGTTCGGAACCGCGCTGCAAATACCCTTCGCTCTGAAGGCACCGCAGGCCCTTGGCTACGCGCAAGCAATCTCGGGAGGGCTCAACGGGTGGCAATGTTTCGAAAAGGCCTCGGGTCCGTCTACGGCGGCGGGGAGCTGTGCAGCCGTCGAGTTCGTCGAGACGGGGTTAGGCGGCTGGGCTGGTTGGTCGGGCCGGACGGGCGCAGCGATGGTGAACCTCTTTATGGGGTTGTGGCAGGGCAGCTATTCAACGGAGGACGGGTTCAGTTATGAACTCGCGGCAGCCGCCGGAGAATGCTGATGATCGCTTCATCTACCTCCGCGTGGGCGGGAGTCGTGATCTTCGGACTAGTAGGCGGATTCCTCTTGCTCGGAGCACGTCACGCCCACCGTCAGCTCAAGGCTGGCGAGTTCCACCGCGCAGGTGAGGGCCAGCAGCGA
>JBPEWX010000576.1:0-1522 GCA_052032235.1 Ilumatobacter sp.
CCGGTGTTGTCCGGGACGTAGACCTCGGTCAGCGTGACGGCTTCACCGGCCCAGACGGTGAGCACGGCGTCGGCGTCAGTGTCGGGTGCGGTCGACGAACCGAGCGCATCGAGCGAGTTCCCGCTGTCGCCCGAAGCCGTCAGCGAGACCGCATCGCCGGTGGCGCCGTTCACCCAGTCCTTGGTGAGGGTGAGTTCGGCCGACTTCCGGGTGTTGGTGAAGGTGCAGGTGATCGTGGCACCGTCGGCCAGCGTGTCGGGCACGTCGAACCCGCCGGCGGTACCGGTGTTCGGGTCCGGGTCGACGCCGTTGTCACAGGCCAGCGTGCTGGTGTAGTTCGCCAGGTCGGTATCGGTGCCGTTGGCCTCCGAGACGGAGACGGGGTCACCGACGAAGACCTGGACCGGGGCGGACGCATCGCCGTCTCCGGCGTCAGGCGCCTCCACGTTGCCGTTGATCGACAGGTCGAACAGTCCGCCGTCGGTGTCCGGTGCGATGTCCTTGGCGACCACGACGTTCGCTGTGCGACGATCGTTCGTGAACGTGCAGGTGATCGGGTCGGTGGTCGTCGTGACCTCGAGTTCGGCGGTGAGTTCGTCTGCCGTGTAGGTCAGGTCACCGGCGGTGCAGGTGAGACCGGTGTTGTACCAGTCGGCGTCGCCGGGGTTGAACGCCTCGCTGAGGTCGATGACCTCACCGGAGTAGACGGTGAGGGTGGCATCGTCGGCGGTGGTGCCGTCGCCGCTGTTCACACCGTCGCCGGTGCCCGCCTCGCCGATGATGGTGAGGTCGACGCTGTCGCCGTCGGCGGCGTTGGTCCACGTCTTCGTGAGCGTCAGACCGGTGGACGTGCGGGTGTTGGTGAACGTGCAGGTCACGTCGGCAGCCTCGGCGGGCATCGTGTACGTGCCGTCGAGGTCGCCGGATGTGTACTCGAGCCCGGCAGCGTCGGTGCAGGTCAGCTCCGTCGTGTACGTGCCCGTGTTGCCGTCGAGCGTCTCGGAGAGATCGACCGTGGCACCGGAGAGAACCGGGACGGTGACCGAGGCCGGGTCGGTCTCACCGACGGTCGACGTGTTCTGCGACCCGTCGGCGTCGATGACGGCGGTGTCGGGTCCGAGACCACGATCGGCGTCGCCCTCGAAGCCGTCGATCCAGACCTTCTGCAGGGTGAGGTTCGCAGCGTCACGGCTGTTGACGAAGGTGCAGGTCACGTTCTGCGGGTCGTCGTCGACGACGGCGAAGCTGCCGCTCAGAGCACCTCCGGTGTAGGTGAGGGTGCCGGCTGCGGCGTTGTCGCAGCTCAGCGTGGCGGTGTAGTTCGCCGTGTTGATGCCGTACGCCTCGGCGAGACTGACGGTCTCACCCGGGTAGACGATGAGGACGGCGTCCGTATCGGTCGACGGAGCGGTCGAACTGCCGTTGGCGGGGCCCGCGGTCTCGCTGTCGTCGCCGGTGGCGGTCAGGGTGACCGAGTCGCCGGCCTCGGCGTCGGCGCTCCAATCCTTGGTGAGGGTGAGTT
>JBPEWX010000577.1:0-2188 GCA_052032235.1 Ilumatobacter sp.
GAGCGAGGGCTATCGCGCCGCGGTCACGGCCGACTTCGCCGAGGACATCCGCACCCAGATCAGCTCGCTCACCCGGAACCTGTTGCAGGGTCTGATCGCGGTCGCGATCGTCAGCTTGTTGTTGATCGGCTGGCGCGTGTCGGTCGTGACCGCACTGTTCATGGCCACGGTGATGATGGCGGCGCTCGGGGCACTCTGGTTGATCGGCTACTCGCTCAACACGATCACCCTGTTCGGCCTGATCTTGACGCTCGGCCTGCTGGTCGACGACGCGATCGTGATCAGCGAGGCCATCGACGCCAACCGCAGCGAGTCCGACGACCCGATCGGCGTCGTCCGCACCGCCATCAACCGGGTCGGTTCCGCGTCGTTCGCCGGCACCCTCACGACGGTGCTCGTGTTCGCCCCGTTGGCGTTCGTCGGCGGGGTCCTCGGCGAGTTCATCCGGGCCATCCCGATCACGGTCATCGTGACGCTGCTGCTCTCGTTCCTGTTCTCGATCGTGTTCATCTCGGCGTTGAGCAAGCCGTTCTTCCTGCGCGGCAAGCACCCGCACAACCCGATCATCCGCGCCGAGGAGGCGGCCGCCAGAGGGCTCGGGCGTCTCGCCGAGTACCCGTCGAGCCACGGCGCCAAGGGCATCGGCGTCGGCATCGGCATCTTCGTCGGTGCCGTGGCGATGATCGTCGGGTCGTTCCAGGTCGCCGCGACGCTCGGCTTCAACATCTTCCCGCCGACCGACGACGCCAATGCGATGTTCGTCACCGCCGACTACGACGCCGGCACGACGATCGAAGAAGCGCAGGAGATCGCCGACGAGGTCGACGCGGTCGTCGTCGACGTGCTCGGCGACGATCTGGTGTCGTCGCAGTACATCAACGCCAACGAGCGTCAGTTGCTCTCGATCGTCGAGCTGACCCCGTTCGACGAGCGGGAGACGACGGCACCGACGTTCGTCGACGAGATCGAACGGCGACTGGACGACGTCGACGGGATCCGCGTCTCGGTGACACCGCTCGAGCAGGGCCCACCGGTCGAGGAGTATCCCTTCGCAGCCCAGATCGACGTCGACGAGTCGACGGTCGATGCCGGTCAAGCGCTCGCCGACGACCTCCGGGAGCAGTTGGTCGGTGCCGAGCTCGACAAGGCGTCGGGCGACGAGACGTTCATCGTCGACGCGATCGTGTCGACCGACGGTCAGATCTACCGGGTCGACGGCAACCGCCAGATCGAGGTCCGCGCCCAGTTCTCGAACGACGACCTGACGAACAACCTCGACGCCACCGAGCAACTCGTCGGCGACCTGTACGGCGACGCGGAACTCGCTGCGCTCGGACTCCCGGCCGACGCGATCCGTTTCGACTACGGACAGGAGTCGGACAACCAGGACGACTTCGCGTCACTCGGCCAGGCGATGATCGTCGCGTTGTTGCTGATGCTCGTCCTGCTGGTCGTGCAGTTCCGGTCGATCGTGCAGCCGCTGCTGATCTTCCTGGCCGTGCCGTTCAGCTTCCTCGGCGTGTTCACTGCGCTGAGCCTCAGTGACAACCCGATCAGCTTCTTCGTCGGTGTGGGCTTCATCGCCCTCATCGGCGTAGTCGTCAACAACACGATCCTGCTGGTCGACGCCGCCAACCAGGCGCGCCGCCGGGGTCTGCGACCCGGGCTCGCGATCGGCGAGGCGGTCGAGCGTCGGTTCCGACCGCTGATCGCGACCACGATCACCACCGTCGTCGGGCTGACGCCGCTCGCCCTCAGCGACCCGTTCTGGGAGTCGCTGGGCTTCACCCTGATCGGCGGTCTCGTCAGCTCGACGATCCTGGTGCTGTTCGCGTTCCCCGTCTTCTACCTGGCGGTCGAGAAGGTGCGGACGCCGATCCGCAACCTGGCGCGTCGGCGCATGGGCAAGCCGTTGATCTGACGGTTCGGTCGACAGGTGATGTCACGGCGCGCCCGCGGTGGCGTCACGAACCCTTCTTCGACGAGATCTTCGCCTTCAACGCGGCGATGCGTTCCTCGAACCACGGCTGCTTGACCGTCCACAGCTGCGGGTCGAACTCGCGCTGGACGGCGTCACGGTGCGTGTCGATGTCGGCCATGTCCTGGATCGTGCGCTTGGTGAGGATGGCCAACTCGCGTGGGGCGGTCGCCGCGCCGCGTGCGAACTCGTGTGCGGCGGTGAGTAGCT
>JBPEWX010000578.1:0-1527 GCA_052032235.1 Ilumatobacter sp.
GTCCTTGCCGGCACGCTTCGCGCTGTACATCGCGACGTCGGCGCGACGCATGAGTTCGTCGACGTCTCGCTCGCCGTCGATCGGCACGATGCCGACCGATGCCGCCGGGTGCACGACGGTCTGCGGGAGCTCGACCGGCCGTCGGAGGAGCGCCAGCAGCTCCTCGGCGAGCAGCGAGGCGCGAGCCGCTCGACCGCCGACGAGCAGCACGGCGAACTCGTCGCCGCCGAGTCGCGCCACGTGATCCTCCTCATCGGTGATCGTGCGCAGCCGATCGGCGATCTCGATCAGGAGCGCGTCGCCGACCGGGTGACCGTGGACGTCGTTGATCGTCTTGAAGTCGTCGAGGTCGAGGTACAGCACGACCGCGTCGCGGCGGGCGTCGCCGATCGCATCGGCCACCTCGGCGAGGAAACGCTTGCGGTTGGCGAGGCCGGTCAGACCGTCGTGTGCCGCCTCGTGAGCGAGCTCGAGACGACTGACTTCGAGTTCGTCGGCGACGAGCTGCAGCCGGATCACGACCAGGATGAAGATCGCGATCGTGGCGACGATCAACGCGACGGCGTGCTCGGTGTTGCCCGACTGCATCTCGAACAGCAGCACGACGGGCGCGACGACGGCACACAGCATCAACGTCACCGACCGCGCCGCGGTGAGGCGGGGGCCCCGCCGCTCGATGGGCGTCGGCCGGTCGGCCGCCTCGTGGTCGACCACGGCCAACGCGGCGGCCGCATACGAGAGGAGCCAGAGCGAGTCGACGGCGTTGCCGACGGTGAACGAGTCCCTCAGCTCCGAGACGGCGTAGAGCACGTCGGCCGCCAACAGCGACAGGAGCGACAACATGAGCGCTCCCGACGACCGGGTCGGTGAGATCTCGCGCCCGAAGAGCACGGCCAGCGCAGCGATCAACACGAGGTCGCCCGACGCGTAGAAGAGCGCGACCCACCGCTCCATCGGGGAAGCATCCGTGTCGCCGACCGTCGGAGCGATCACCAGCGCCCACATGAGCGCCGTGGCGCCGAGTGCCACGATCGCGGCGTCGACCCAGGCGCCGCGGTTGCGCTCGGGACTCCCGGTTCGGCCCATCATGATCAGGCCGAGCCCGATCATCGGATAGCCGGCGATGTACGCCACGTCGGCGATGCTCGGATACGGGTCGGACCCGAGCACCCGTTCGAGCAGCGCGTAGATCGTGTCCCCCAGCAGGAACATGGCGTTGCCGGCGAGGATCCAGCGCCAGGCACGGCGGTGCTGAGTCAGATCGGTCGTGGCCATCGCCCCGACGAGCAACATGGCGGCGATCGCCGCGTTCTCGATCGCATCCTCGGCCACCGAGTTCGGCACGAAGTAGGCGCCGACCCCGACGACGAACGCGATGACGACGGCCCGGGTGGCGTGTCGCTGGTCGAGTCGGTGTGTGGTCATCGTCGTCGCGGCTCGGTGCGGCATGGCGGTCGTCCGCACGCCGAGCGGCGTCTCCCGTCTTCATCGGCAGCGACTCCGGGCGTCTTGACGAAACGCAGCTGT
>JBPEWX010000579.1:0-4822 GCA_052032235.1 Ilumatobacter sp.
CCAGACCGACGGCTGACCGCCTCCTGATCCCGGTCTGATCGCCGGCGCCGCCCCGACCGCTACCGTGGTCGTCATGCTGACATTGGCACGACGACTGTTCTGGCTGGCGGTTCTGGGCGGCGTCGGCTACGCGCTGTACACGACGTGGCAGCGACGCAACGAGCCGGTGCCGAGCGGTCCAGCCGAGTGGCCGCCGTTCGACGACGTCCCGACGACGAACGCTGCGACCGCTTCACCTGCGACGACACCGGGGTCGGCCGACGTCGCTCCCGACGACGGGCAGCTCGACCGTGCTCCGCTGCCCGACCTCGGCACGGTCGCCCCGACGACGGCGCCGCTGCCCGACCTCGGCGACCGACCCGACCCGGTCGTCGCCGACGCGTCCGAGCCGACCCCGGTGACGGCGTCGAACGAAACGTCGTGGGTCGAGCCGACCGACGGGGTGTGCCCGGTCGAGTTCCCGATCAAGGGCAACGCCAACTCCGGCATCTATCACGTGCCGGGCGGTCGGTTCTACGACCGCACCGTGCCCGAACGTTGCTACGCCACTGAGGACGCCGCGGTCGCCGACGGCTACCGTCGGGCGAAAGCCTGAGCCGCGACGAACGCAGGAGTCATCATGAAGGTCAACGTCGATTTCGATCTGTGCGCCTCCACCGGAGGGTGCATGCAGGTCTGCCCCGAGGTGTTCGAGGTGCGCAGCGACGGGTACCTCTACGTGCTGCAGGACGAACCGCCGGCCGAGCTGCACGACAAGGTCCGTGAGGCGGCCGAGCTGTGCCCCACGGCCGCGATCGAACTCGAGGACTGAGCGGGGCGGTACGATCCGCTCCCATGGGATTCCACGCACAGCTCGAACGTTCGTGGGCGGCCGCCAACTCGCTGCTGTGCGTCGGGCTCGACCCCGACCCGGCCCGATTCCCGACCTTGCTCGACGGAGCACCTGACGCGATCTACCGCTTCTGCGTCGCGATCGTCGATGCCACCGCCGACCTCGTCTGCGCCTTCAAGCCCCAGATCGCCTACTTCGCCTCGCAACGTGCCGAGGAGGCGCTCGAACGGCTCTGCACCTACATCCGCGAGGAGTACCCCGACGTCACGCTGGTGCTCGACGCCAAGCGTGGTGACATCGGGTCGACCGCAGAGCACTACGCCCGTGAGGCGTTCGGCCGGTACGGCGCCCACGCCGTGACCGTGAACCCGTATCTCGGAACCGACTCGGCGCTCCCCTACTTCGCTCACGGGGGCGGGGTGATCGCCCTGTGCCGGACGAGCAACCCGGGCGGTGACGACCTCCAGAACCTCGACTGCGGCGGCGAGCCGCTCTTCGTCCACACCGCCCGCATGGTCGCCGAACAGTGGACGCAACACGGCGACTGCGGTCTGGTGGTGGGCGCCACGTATCCCGGCGAACTCGAACGTGTCCGCACGGTCGTCGGCGATCTCCCGATCCTGGTGCCCGGCATCGGAGCGCAGGGCGGCGACCCGACGGCCGCGGTGAAGGCCGGCGCCCGGGCCGACGGTCGGGGTTTGATGATCAGCTCGTCGAGAGCGGTCCTGTACGCCTCCGACGGCGACGACTTCGCCGAGGCGGCGCGGCAGACGGCGATCGAGTCGCGTCTCGCCACCCTGCCGGCCGGCTGGTAGCGCCGGCACCACACCCACGTCCGGTTCCCGCTCGACACGTCGGAGCGCCACGTCCACACTCGTGGACATGACCCCGACCGAGCTCCGCCGCCGATTCGCCGAACTCCACACCCGCGACGCGATCCTCCTGATGCCGAACCCGTGGGACGTCGGCTCCGCACGACTGTTCGCCCACGCCGGCTTCGAGGCGCTCGCCACCACCAGCGCCGGCTTCGCCTGGACGCTCGGCAAGGACGACCAGGCGGTCACCCTCGACGAACTGGTCGACCACACGAACCGGCTCACGGCGGCGATCGACGTGCCGCTCAACGTCGACAGCGAGCGGTGCTACGCCGACGACGTGGACGGCATCGGTCGAACGGTGCGGCTGCTCCACGAGGCCGGCGCCGCGGGCTGTTCGATCGAGGACTACGACCCTGCGACGTCGGCGATCGACCCGATCGGACTCGCGACCGAACGCGTCGCCGCAGCCGCGGAAGCCGCCCACCGGGACGACGACCCGATGGTGCTGACGGCCCGGTGCGAGAACCTGCTGTACGGCATCGACGATCTCGACGACACGATCGAACGCCTCGTCGCCTACCGAGGCGCCGGCGCCGACTGTCTCTACGCACCCGGACTGGCCACCGTCGAACAGATCAGTGCCGTCGTCGACGCGGTCGACGCCCCGCTCAACGTGCTGGCGTGGCCGAACGGCCCGACCGTCGACGAGATCGCCGCCGCCGGGGCACGCCGTGTGTCGCTCGGCGGCGCGCTGGCGAGCCACGCCTACGCCGCGGCGATGGCGGGCGTCCGTGAGCTCCTCGACACCGGCACGACGACGTTCCGCACCACCTCACTCCGCCCCGACGACCGCGCCGCGTTCGGCTGACGCCGGGCGGCGGCGACGCTCAGCCGTTGAGCACGTCGACGCTGAGGATGCCGGGGGCGGCGCGCAGCGCCTCGACCACCTCGTCGGGCACCTCGGCCGTGACGGCGAGCAGCATGACCGCGGTGCCCTTCGACACGACACGCCCGACGTCCATGTCGGCGATGTTGACACCGGCGTCGCCCAACAGCACACCCATCGTGCCGATCACGCCGGGTCGGTCGTCGTTCGTGATGACCAGCATGTGCTCGGCGGGCGGCACGTCGAAGTCGTGGCCGTCGATCTCGACGATGCGCTGCTCCGAGCGACGTCCGGCGAGCGTGCCGGCGATGCTCTTGTGGTTGTCGCAGCTGAGCGTGATCAGGTTGACGTACTCGTCGGCGTCGGACGAACTGGTCTCCCGGACGGCGATGCCGGCCGCCTTGGCCATCGACGGCGCGTTGACGTAGCTGACCGGATCGTCGGTGAGGCGGCTGAAGAAGCCCTTCAGCACGGCGAGACCGAGGATCCGGGTGTCGTAGTCGGCGATCTCGCCCTGGTACCGGATCTCGAACGAGTCGGGCGAACTCTTGTGGAGCGAGCCGTACAGGCGACCGAGCGACTCGGCGAGGGGCAGGAACGGCCGGATCGTCTCGTTGGCCTCGGCGGCGTCGATGTTGACGGCCCAGGGCACGAAGTCGCCGGCGAGGGCGAGCTGCACCATGTCGGCGATCGCGTCGCCGGCCTTGTCCTGGGCTTCACGGGTGGACGCACCGAGATGCGGCGTGACCACGACCTGCGGCAACTCGAACAGCGGCGACTCGGTGGTGGGCTCGGTCTCGAACACGTCGAGCGCGGCGCCGGCGATGACCCCGTCACGAATGCACTCGGCCAACTCGGCCTCGTGGACGATGCCACCGCGGGCCACGTTGATCACCCGCAGGCTCGGCTTCGCCTTCACCAGGAGGTCGCGGCCGATCAGACCGGCGGTCTCCTTCGTCTTCGGCAGGTGCACCGTGAGGAAGTCGGACTCGGCCACCAGCTGGTCGAGCGTCATCAGCTCGACACCCATCTGACGGGCACGGTCGGGGGCGACGAAGGGGTCGTACGCGACCAGGCGCATCTGGAACGCCTTGGCCCGGTCGGCGACGAGCTTGCCGATCCGGCCCAGCCCGACGATGCCGAGCGTCTTGTCGGCGAGCTCGACCCCCTCCCACTTGCTGCGCTCCCAGCGCCCGTCGACGAGCGCGGCATGCGCCTGCGGCACGTTGCGGGCCTGCGACAACAACAGCGCCATCGTGTGCTCAGCAGCCGAGATGATGTTCGACTGCGGCGCGTTCACGACCATGACGCCACGATCGGTCGCCGCGGTGACGTCGACGTTGTCGAGCCCGATGCCGGCGCGACCGACCACGATCAGCTCGTCGGCGGCGGCCAGCACCTCGGCGGTCACCTGGGTCGCGGACCGGATGATCAGCGCGTGGGCACCCACGATCGCGGACAGCAGTTCGTCCGGAGACAGGCCGACCTGGACGTCGACGTCGTGGCCGGCGGCGCGAAGGCGGTCGAGACCGCCGTCAGCGATCGGTTCGGTGACGAGGATGCGAGCCATACGGTCTCCATGCTTATCCGCGAACGTGCGCGATCACGCAATGCGTTCCGATCTTTGAACGACACGTCAAGTCGGCGACGGGCCACCTGTACCGCGAGCGGGTCGAGCGGGTACCGTCGCATGCCGTATGGGTGATTCCGAAATCGAGATCCGGCTCCTGGAGTCGGCCGACGAGATGGCCGCGGTCGGCACGATGTTCCAACAGGTCTGGGGGTCGGTGACCCCACTCGTCGAGACCGAGCTGCTGTGTGCCATCGCCCACAGCGGCGGGTACGTCATCGGGGCGTTCGACTCGTCGAACATCGTCGGCGCGTCGTTCGGCTTCCTCGGCCGCCACGACGGTCAGGAAGCGCTCCACAGCCACGTCACCGGCATCCTGCCCGGCGTCCAGCACACCGGCGTCGGTCGCGCCATCAAGGAGCACCAGCGGGCCTGGGCGGCCGAGCGCGGCATCCCCTGGATCACCTGGACCTTCGACCCGCTCGTGCGCCGCAACGCCTGGTTCAACATCGAGGTCCTGCACGCCGACGTGGCCGAATACCTCGAGAACTTCTACGGCAGCATGGGCGACGCGATCAACGGCGACGACGACAGCGACCGGCTGCTCGTGGCATGGCCCACCGATCCGGCAGCCGAGCGCCCCCCGGCATCGCCCGATGCCACCACGATCGACGTGCCGACGCCCGACGACATCGTGCGGCTCCGACGCACCGATC
>JBPEWX010000058.1:0-2712 GCA_052032235.1 Ilumatobacter sp.
GGAAGCGGAGCGACTGGTCACCGCCGTCGCCGGTGCCGTGCCGATGCTCGAACCGGTCGCCGAGGCCGACCACGACGGCCACGTCGAACTCGACATCGAGGAGGCCGACGAGTTCATCGAGCACGCGCCGCTCCAGCTCGAACAGGCGAACGTCGAACTGATCGGACCCGAGCACCTCATCCGGGCGAAGGTGTCGGTGAAGGGCACCGCCAGCGAGGGGCCGACCGACGACCGGCGTGGCCGGTTCGGCAAGGAGGCGCTCGTCGAGTGGCAGGCCGTCATCGACGAGACCCCGATCTCCGCCGCCGATCTCGAACGTGCCGAAGCGGCCGGCGTCAGCCTGTTGCGCACCGGCCACCGTTGGGTCCGCATCGACACCGCCGCATTGCGCAAGGCCCGCAAGACGCTGAGCGAGCAGGTGGAGGAGAAGTCGTCGATCTCCGCCCTCGAGCTGCTGCGGCTGATGTCGGGTGCCGAGGGCGACGACGAGATGCCGATCGAACTCGAACTCGCCGACGAACTCGGCCTCGCCGCCGGCGACGGGAGCGACGACGGCGACGCCGATCCGTCGTGGTTGCACGAACTCGTCGCCGGTCTCCCCGACGATCGACTGCAGGAAGCGAGCGAGGCCGACGGGTTCGTCGGTGAGCTGCGTCACTACCAGCGACGGGCGTTGTCGTGGATGCAGTTCCTGGCCCGCACCGGCCTCGGCGGCTGCCTGGCCGACGACATGGGGCTCGGCAAGACCGCCACCACGCTCGCCCATCTGCTCGAACGGCCGGGGCCGCATCTGGTCGTGTGCCCGCTCAGCGTCGTGCACAACTGGGAGGCCGAGGCGCATCGGTTCACGCCCGGCCACACGGTGATCGTCCATCACGGCTCCGATCGACATCAGGGCGAACCGGCCCTGTTCGGTCTGGCCGACGCCGACATCGTCATCACCACCTACGGCCTGCTGCCGCGCGACCTCGAGGCGTTGGCCGAGATCGACTGGACCACCGTCGTGCTCGACGAGGCCCAGATGATCAAGAACCCGGCCACGAAGGCGGCCAAGGCGGTCCGCAAGTTGCGTGCTGCGCAGAAGCTGGCACTCACCGGCACGCCGGTCGAGAACCGGCTGAGTGAGCTGTGGGCGATCCTCGACGCGTGCAACCCGGGCCTGCTCGGGAGCCAGCAGCGATTCCGTGAGGAGTTCGCGACGGCGATCGAACGCAACAACAGCGAAGAGGCAGCGGCCCGCCTCCGCCAGCTCACGCAACCGTTCGTGTTGCGTCGCACCAAGGCCGACAAGCGGCTGCTGCCCGACCTGCCCGACAAGATCGAACAGATCGCCTACGCCCAGCTCACGAAGGAGCAGGCGACGCTGTACCAGGGCGTGGTCGATCAGCTGCTCGTCGACGCCAAGGACCTGGAGGGGATGCAACGGCGCGGTCGGGTCCTCGCGGCGCTCACCCGGCTGAAGCAGATCTGCAACCATCCGGCTCACGCGCTGAAGGACGGGTCGCGTCTCGCCGGCCGGTCGGGCAAGCTCAACCGCTTCGACGAGTTGATCACCGAGCTGCTCGACGTCGACGAGCGGGCGCTCGTGTTCACCCAGTTCCGCGAGATGGGCGACCTGTTGCAGGTGCATCTGCAGTCGCGCTTCGAGATCGACGCCCCGTTCCTGCACGGCGGCGTCTCGAAGAACCGCCGCGATCGCATGGTCGCCGAGTTCCAGGAGGGGTTGGGGGCGCCGCTGCTGATCGTGTCGCTCAAGGCGGGCGGCACCGGTCTCAACCTGACGGCGGCGAGCCAGGTGATCCATTACGACCGGTGGTGGAACCCGGCGGTCGAAGACCAGGCGACCGACCGTGCGTGGCGGATGGGTCAGCAACGCACCGTCAACGTGCACAAGCTGGTGTGTCAGGGCACGGTCGAGGAGCGCATCGGCCAGGTGATCGACGAGAAGCGTGCGATCGCCGACGCCGTCATCGGTTCCGGCGAGGCGTGGTTGAGCGAACTCTCCACCGACGAGCTCGCCGACCTCGTCACCCTGGAGGTCCCCCGATGAACAACCCACGCACCGTTCGCTGGTTGCCCGGGTCGGGTGTCGCAGGGAACGGCGACGGACGAACCGGGTCGGGTGTCGCAGGGAACGGCGACGGAGTCGACGTTTCCGGAGATCACCCGACTCCGGTGACGAGGGTGCGTGTGATCGCCGGGTCGGGTGATCTCCCGAAACGCCTCGGCTGCGCCTCGGCGTTCCGTCCGACACCCGACCCGTCTTTGGCCCGTCCGTCCAGGGGGTCGCATGAGTAAGCCGCGGAAGCCGTACGGGCCGAACCCGCCGGGGCGGTTGCTCGCCACGATGGTGAAGGTGTTGGCGGCCGAGATGAGCGACCAGCAGCGACTGGCGCGCGGTCGCCGCTACTACAACGACGACGCGGTCATCGACATCGTCATCGGTCACGGCTCGGTCACCGCCGAGGTGCGGGGCAGCCGCTACGACCCGTACGTCGTCACGATCGAGGCCGACGGCGGTTCGGGCGTGCCGCGCCGCAGCGAGCTGTGGGCGTCGTGCTCGTGCCCCGACGACACCGGCACCGGCACCGACCTGTGCAAGCACGCGGTCGCGGCGATGTTCGCCCTCAGTGACGAGATCGCGATCGACCCCGAACTGATCGACCGGTGGCGGTCGAGTCGTCGTCGCCCGGCCGCCGACGGGGTGGCCGA
>JBPEWX010000580.1:0-2633 GCA_052032235.1 Ilumatobacter sp.
GGTCAGGTCGAGATCGCAGATCGGGTCGTCGAAGTAGGTGTCGAGGCCGAGCGACACCACCACGAGATCGGGGTCGAACGAGTCGATGTCGTCGCAGGCCGCGGCCAGATGGTCGAGGAACGTCTCGTCGTCGGTGTGGGCAGCGAGCGGGAAGTTCGACGTCGTGCCGGCGCCGTCGCCCGCGCCGCGCTCGTCGACGTGCCCGGTCAGGTACGGATAGGCCCGTTCGGTGTCGCCGTGCAACGACACGAACTGCACGTCGGCGCGGTCGTAGAAGATCTGCTGGGTGCCGTTGCCGTGGTGATAGTCGACGTCGAGCACGGTGACCTTCGCCTCGAGCGCCTGCGACAGATGGTGGGCGACGACCGCCGCGTTGTTGAAGAAGCAGTACCCGCCGTATGCGGCGCGGGCGGCGTGGTGACCCGGGGGGCGGCACAATCCGTAGGCGAACCGTTCGCCGTTCGCCACGAGATCGGCCGCCGTCAACGCGACATCGACCGACGACCGCGCCGCGTCGTACGTGCCGTGGGTCAATGGTGTCGTCGTCTCGAAGCACCACCAGCCGAGTCGGGCCGACACGTCGGACGGCTCGCGAGCCGGCCCCATGCCGTCGCGGAGTTGCGGCATCGCGAAGACGTCGGGAATGACGTCGTGGGTGGGACCGTGGGCCTGCTGGTACTCCTCCCAGGCGTGCTCGAGGAACCGGACCAGCCCGGGGTCGTGGACCGCTTCGATCGGTGCGGTTCCCCAGTCCTCCGGTGCCACGAACTCGAACGAACCGTCGGCGGCCAGCGCACTCCGGATGTACTCCGCCCGCTCGGGCCGCTCGAACGGCTCCTGGAACCCGGACGACTCGAACTCGCGTTGCGGGTGATGCGCCTGGTGGCGGAGGGAGAACACGACCTGCACCTCGCCATCGTGCCACCTCGTGCGCCGGCGTGGGCGATTTCACCAGAACGGGTGACTGGACCTCCGCCCTCGAATGTTACAGAATGATGACAGCGGGCGTGACGGGCGAAAGGAGCCCTCCCATGTCCACACCGACCGATCGCACCCCGAATCGCCACGGCGGCAATCCACAGTTCACCGGGCGGCAGGTCATCGACGAGCACGGCGAGCCGCTCGGCTCGATCGACGACGTGCTCTTCGATCCCACCGACGAGACGCCCGAGTACTTCGTGGTCAAGCCCGGCATGCTCCGCCGGGCGCACTATCTGCCCGTCGACGGCTCGTACGAGTCGGTCGACGGCGACATCGTCGTCCCGTGGGACCTGCAGTGGTTCAAGATGTCGCCGCCCGCCGCCCGAGATCACGTCCTGTCGACCGACGACCGACGCCAGGTCGAAGCCCACTACGCGGACCGCTGACGATGCGTCTGATCGACATCGGCGGCGCCGGCGACCGGGGAGGACGACTCGACACCCCGCCGCGGCTCCCGACCGACAGGAGCGGGCCGCCGTCCCGACCCGGAGGTCAGCCAATGCAGTACCGGACGACCGACTCGAACGATCTCGGCCCCATCTACACGGGCCGCAAGGTGTTCGACGCACACGGTCTCACGCTCGGCACCATCACCGATGTCGTCTACGCCGACGGCGAATACGAACCGCAGTACCTGGTCGTCGACCCCGGCATGCTGCGCCGCTCGCACTACGTGCCGACGGCCGGTGCGGCCCAGACCGACGACGGCGACATCGTGGTCGCCTGGGATCGCGAATGGTTCCGCCTCTCACCCCCGGCGAGCGGACGCCCGGTCCTGACCCGCCGCCAACGGCGCGACCTCGCCGTCCACTACGCCACCCGTTGACGCGGGGCTCGACGCGGGTCAGGCGTCGACGAGGTCGAGTTGCTCGTCGAGGTACAGCTCCTTGCACTTGGCGCGCTGGAGCTTGCCCGAGCTGGTCTTCGGCAGCGTGCCCGCCTGGACGAGCATGACGTCTCGAGGCGGGAGTCCGCAGACCTCGAGGGTGCGATGGTGGATCGATTCGCGCACCTCGTCGGGATCGTCGGCGCGCACCTCGGCGACGACGACGACGGATTCCTTGCCCTTGTAGCCCTCCATGCCGAACGCGATGACGTTGCCGGCACGCACCCCGTCGAGGCCGCCGACGGCACGCTCGATGTCTTCGGGGAACACGTTGCGACCACCGACGATGATGACGTCCTTGATGCGTCCGCACAGGATGAGCTGGCCGTCGAGCACGTAGGCGAGGTCACCCGTGCACAGCCAGTCCTCGTGGAACAGCGCCCGCGTGGCGTCGTCGCGCTTGTAGTAGCCGGGCGTCACGGAGGTGCCGCGCAGCAGGAGTTCGCCGACGTGACGTTCGGGGAGTTCTTCGCGGGTGTCGGGGTCGACCACCTTCAACTCCATCCCCGGGACGGCGGTACCGAGCATCGGGAGACGGCGGGCGCGAACCGCCAGGTCGTCGGGGTCGGTGATCTCGACCGGCTTCGCGACGCGGGTCCGTTCGAGCACCTCGCGGTCGACGGTGTCGCAGCGCAGGCCCTCGCCCCGCTTCGGGAACGAGGCGCCGATCGCCGTCTCGGCCATGCCGAACGCGGGAAACACGGCGCCCGCGTCGAACCCGAACGGTTCAGCGGCGGCGACGAACGCCTCCACCGCCTTCGGGTCG
>JBPEWX010000581.1:0-5797 GCA_052032235.1 Ilumatobacter sp.
AGGGGTATGACCGCACGACCTACGGCGAGGCGTTCGCCGACGTGTACGACGACTGGTACGCCGACGTGTCCGACGTCGATGCGACCACCCGCACCCTGACCGAACTCGCGCTCGACGTCGACGCACCCGACGACACGCGCCGCGTGCTCGAACTCGGCGTCGGCACGGGGCGGCTGGCGCTCCCCCTGGCCGCCGACCGCCGCCTCGTGGTCGTCGGGATCGACACGAGCGCGGCGATGCTCGCCGTCCTCCGAGGCGCCGATCGCGAACAGCGGGTCGAGGGGCTGCTCGGCGACATGGTCGACGACGTGCCGCCCGGACCGTTCGACCTGGTGTTCGTGGCGTACAACACGCTCTTCAACCTGACGGCCGACGGTGACCAGGCGCGCTGCTTCGCCGCTGTCGCCGAGCGACTCGTGCCGGGCGGACGGTTCGTCGTCGAAGCGTTCGTGCCGGACGAGTCGGGTGACGACGGCGACGTGATCGGGGTGCGGTCGATGACCGCCGACCGTGTCGTGTTGTCGATCGCCCGGCGACGCAGTGACGGGCAGGTCGCCGAGGGGCAGTTCGTCGAGTTCACCGAGAGCGGCGGGGTCCGTCTCCGCCCCTGGTCGATCCGCTACGCGACGCTGCCGCAGCTCGACCGCATGGCACAGGACGCCGGCCTCGAACTCGAGCACCGGTGGGCCGACATGAACCGCACACCGTACGGGCTCGATCACGACCGTCATGTGACGGTGTACCGACGACGCGGTGACGATGTCGCCGGTCGAGCGGGTGATGTCCCCGAAGACACCTGAACCGCTCTAGATTGGAGAGGGATGAGCCAGATGCGTCTCAACCAGCTCACTGGCCGATGGGTCACCATCGTCGCCGAGCGCGCGCAGCGGCCAACCGACTTCCGGCCACGCAGCGATTTCCAACCGATCGACGATTCGCGTGCCTGCCCGTTCTGTCCCGGGAACGAGGAGGCCACCCCGCCGGCGCTCGAGACCTTCGACGCCGACGGCAACTGGCGCATGCGCGTCGTCCCCAACCTCTACCCCGCCTTCCAGGGCGACGGAGGCTTCGCGGTCCACCACGAGGGGCCGGTGCACGTGATGGCCGAAGGGACCGGTCTGCACGAGGTGTTCGTGTACACCCCCGATCACTTCAGCGGGCTCGATCGGTTGACCGACACCGAGGCCGCCGACGTCATGACCGCGCTCAAGTCGCGGTTCGTCCAGCACGCGGCGATGCCGAACATCCGGTACACGCAGGCGATCGTCAACCACGGCCGCGAGGCCGGGGCGTCGATCGCCCATCCGCACGGACAGCTGCTCGCGTTGCCGTTCGTGCCCGGTGAGGTGCTCGACGAGGAACGCGCCTTCGCCCGGTTCGCCGGCGGCTGCCTGCTGTGCACGACGGTCGAGGCCGAGCTGGCGACCGGTGAACGAGTCGTCGCCGCCACCGACGACGTCGCGATCATCGCGCCGTACTGGAGCGGCGTGCCGTACGAACTCCTGATCGTTCCCCGGCAGCACGAACTCCACCTCCAGGACAGCTCCGACGACGCCCTGGCGGCCGTCGGACGCGCCCTGCGCGACGCCACCGCCTTCCTCAACCAGGCCCTCGGCGACGTCGCCTACAACGTCGGCATCCACACGGCTCCGCACGCCCACACCGGCGAGTACCACTGGCACGTCCACATCTGGCCCAACCTCGTCACCACCGCCGGCTTCGAGCGCGGCACCGGCGTCATGATCAACATCGTGCCGCCCGAGCAGGCCGCGGCACAGCTCCGCGAAGCCGCTGCGCTCACCTCCTGACGTGCGGTTCGAGCACGCGATCACCGTCTCGACCGACATCGACGCGCCGGTCGGCACCGTCTGGGACGTCCTCGAACCGATCGAGACCCACGTCGACTGGATGGCCGACGCCGAGGCGATCCGTTTCCGGGGCGACCGCACGCGTGGCGTCGGGACGTCGTTCGTCTGCGACACGAAGGTCGGGCCGATCCGTCTCCGCGACGAGATGGAGATCACGGTGTGGGAACCCGAGGCCGAAATGGGCGTCGAACACCGGGGGCTCGTGACCGGGCGGGGCAGCTTCCGGCTCGAACCGATCGATCTCGACCGTCGCACCCGCATGATCTGGAGCGAGACACTGTCGTTCCCGTGGTGGATGGGCGGACCGATCGGGGCCGCGATCGGCGGGTTCGTGCTCGAACGCATCTGGCGCCGCAACCTGCGGACCTTCCGCTCCATCGTCGAACAGCGATCCTGATCGCTCGATCGCACGCGTCGGCGGAGGCGTGCTCTATCGTGCAGCGCCGTGCGCGTGCTGATGTTCACGTGGGAGTACCCACCGAGTTCGACCGGCGGTACCGCGGCCCACGTCGACGGTCTCTCGCACGCGCTCACGCGACTCGGCCACGAGGTCGTCGTCGTCACCCGTCGGGTCGTGGGGACCGATCACGACACGACCATCGCCGGCGTGCGAGTCCTGCGAGCCGACGTCGATCTCCCCTGGTTACCCGACGACGTGATCGCCCACACCGCATCGGGGAACCATGCACTGGTCGGGGCGTTGTCCGCGCTCGGCGACTGGGAACCCGACATCGTCCACGCCCACGACTGGCGGGTGGCGTGGGCCACCGACACCGCGGCGTCGCTGTTCGGAGCCCCCATGATCACCCGCTTCCACGGCACCGAACGCGGGCGGCACGGCGGCCACCTCTCCCCTGGTACCGCTGAACAGATCAACCGGGTCGAGTGGTGGCAGGCGAACCGCTCACGCCGCATCATCGCCTCGACGAAGCTGCTCGTCCGTGACATCGTCGACGGCTTCGAACTCGACCCCGACTCGGTCCGACGCATCCCCGGCGGCATCGACCCCGAGTGGTGGCGCACCGCCGGGCCGAACGAACCGACCCCCGGCGTCCGTGGCGGCACCGTCCTGGCGTGGGGACGGGTGCAGTACGAGAAGGGGTTCCAGGTGCTCGCCGGCGCAATCGCTGCGCTGCGATACCGGGTGGCCGGGCTCGAGTGCACGATCGCCGGACGCGGGTCGTACCTTCCCGAGCTCCAGTCGCAGATCGACCTGGCCGGCGTCGGTGACCTGGTCGACCTGGTCGGGTTCGTCACCGACAACGAACTCCGCGCCGCGATCCATGCCGCCGGGTGCGTCGTGATCCCGTCGCTCTACGAGCCGTTCGGCGTCGTGGCGCTCGAGGCACTCGCCGGCGGCGCACCGCTGATCGTCGCCGACACCGGCGGGCTCGCCGAACTCGTGGGCGGCACCGGGTCGGCGCTCACGTTCGAGCCGGGCAACGCCGCCGATCTGGCCGATTGCATCGAACGGGTCCTGACCGACCGAGCGCTGGCCGACGACATGATCCGACGTGGCGCCGAACTCCTCGAGGCCACGTACTCCTGGGACGCGATCGCCGCCCGGACCGTCGCGGTCTACCACGACGCCCTCGGCCGCTGAGCCGCGACGAAGCGGGTCGGACGAAGGGGGTCGAGGTCAGGTGCCGGTGAACTCGGCCTTGCCGGGGCCGTGCTCGAGGAAGCTCTTCACGCCGATCTGGCTGTCGTTCGTGCGGAACGACTCGACGAACGCGTCGCGTTCGGCGAGCAGGCCGTCCGCGAGCGTCGACGACAACCCGCGATCGATCACCTGCTTGGCGAGCGCCTGCGACAGCACGGCGCCCTTCGCGCACTCCGCGGCGAGCGCGAACGCTCGGTCGTGCAACTCGTCACCGGGGACGACCTCGTCGGCCAGACCGATGCGCAGCGCCTCGTCGGCCTTGACCTGGCGGCCGGTGAGACACAGCTCCTTGGCCCGGCTCGGACCGACGAGTCGGGCGAGCCGCTGGGTGCCGCCACCGCCGGGGATCGTGCCGAGGAGGATCTCCGGCTGGCCGAACACCGCTCGTTCCGATGCGATGCGGTAGTCGCAGGCGATCGCGAGTTCGCACCCGCCGCCCAGGGCGTAGCCCGACACGGCAGCGATCACGAACCGTGGCACTGCGGCGATCGCATCGAGTGCTTCGTGGATGGCGTCGGTGATCGGACGCGCTTCGTCGGGGCCACCGAACTCGGAGATGTCGGCACCGGCGGCGAAGATCTTCTCGCCGCCCGTCACCACGACCGCGCCGGGCGGGTTCGCCGTGAGATCGCCGGCGATCTCGTGCAGCGCCGAGACGACGGCGCCGGACAATGCGTTGACCTTGCCGTTGTTCAGGGTGACGACGGCAACCCCGTCGTCACGTCGTTCGAGCAGCACCACGGGATCACTCATGACCCCATCTTGCCCGACGGCTCGTTCGCGAGCGAGATCAGGCGTCGATGCCGGCGAGCATCTCGTCGGCGGCGGTCCACGGGTCGGTCGTCTGGTCGACGACCTCGTCGGTGAGCTGGTCCCATCGCTCGCCCGTGCAGATGGTTCGGGCCCGCTCGCGCAACCGGTTCGTCACGATCTCGCGGAGCTCCTCCCCCGCGCGGAACGAGCGCCGCTCGGTGAGCTGGCCGCTCCGCTCGGCGTAGGCACGGTGCGCGAGCACGGCGTCCCAGAGGTCGTCGACGCCCTGATTCGACGACGCCACCGTCGCGACGATCGGTGGCCGCCATGCGTCGGGTGGCAGATCGGTGAGTTCGAGCATCTGCTCGAGGTCGCGCCGGGTTTCGTCGACGCCTTTCCGGTCGGCCTTGTTGATCACGAACACGTCGGCGATCTCCATCAGACCCGCCTTGTTGGCCTGCACGCTGTCGCCCCAACCCGGGTTCACCACGACGACGGTCGTGTCGGCCTTGCCGGCCACCTCGACCTCGACCTGTCCGACGCCGACCGTCTCGACGAGCACCCAGGCGCGACCGACCGCGTCGAGCAGGCGGACCGCCTCGGGCGTCGCCAGCGACAACCCGCCGAGATGACCGCGCGTCGCCATCGACCGGATGAACACGCCGGGATCGGTCGCGTGGTCCTGCATCCGGACGCGGTCGCCGAGGATCGCACCACCGGTGAACGGCGACGACGGGTCGATCGCCAGCACGGCCACCTCGAGCTCGAGCGAACGCAGATGACCGATCAGTGCACTGGTGAGCGTCGACTTGCCCGCCCCCGGTGCGCCGGTGAGTCCGACCGTGTAGGCGTGACCGCTCAACGGGTACGCGAGCCGCCCGACGCGACGGGCGGGTTCACCACCTCGCTCGACATACGACAGCAGGCGGGCGAGCGCACCACGGTCACCCGTGCGTGCGGCAGCGAACAGTTCGTCGGGGTCGGTGACGCGGGGCACCGACCCAGGATGTCAGACGCCGCTGTCGATCGCGGCTTCGGCCTCGGCGATGTTGACCACTTCGGTCACGCCGTCGACACGGTCGCGCATGATGCGTTCGATGCCACCCTTGAGCGTCTGGGTCGACACGGGGCACGTGCCGCAGGCGCCGACCAGTCGGACGGAGACGATGCCGGTCGTCTCGTCGACGTCGACCAGCTCGATGTCGCCGTTGTCGGCCTGGAGGGCGGGTCGGATGACCTCGATGCACGCTTCGACTTGAGCTCGCATGATGGAACCCATTCAATCAGGCATTCCCGTACGATGCTGCCATGGCGTCGGTCACGGCTCTCGTCGCCCACCAGGGTGGATGGGACGAGGTCCTGCTGGTCGCCGGGCCGGTCGTCGTGATCATCGTCGCCCTCTCCCTCGCCAAACGCCGCGTCGACCGCCTCGAACAACGCAGGTCGACAGCCATCGGGTCAGGTGTCGCAGGTGACGGCGAGCAACGAGGCGTTACCGGCGGTCACCTGACCC
>JBPEWX010000582.1:0-1618 GCA_052032235.1 Ilumatobacter sp.
GTCGATCCAGTCGCTCGAACCATTGCGCGACGGTGTCATCTTCCAGCGAACCGACGACGACGGACGTGAGCCTTGGTACTCCGGCGGCACCGTCGGCACGACCGTGCAGCTCGCCGACATCCACCCCGGCGTCGACGGCTCGAACCCGACGAGTTTCACGGTCGATCCGGCGTCGGGCATTGCCGTGTTCGGGGCGACCGGGAGCGACGATGAACACCTGTGGCGTTCCGACGGCACCCCGGGCGGGACGTTCCGCGCCACGCCCGACGGCACCCACGACGTCGACAAGATCACCGTCGTCGACGAGAAGCTGTTCGTGTTCGGGAACGACGATCACGGGACGACCGGTCGCGAGCCCTGGATCACCTCGGCGTCGTCGGAGGACGCATCGCTGGCCGCCGACGTGAACGACGCGAACCAGTCGTCGAACCCGGGCCCGTTCGCAACCGTCGCCGGCGGCGTCGTCTTCTCGGCGAACGACGGCGACGGTTCCCAGCTCTTCACGTCGGTGCCCCACGGGGCTGCTCCGCAGCCGATCGCCGGGACGCTCGGCATGTCGTTGGGGCGTGCCGTGTCGCTCGGCGACCGGGCGGTGTTCATGACGAGCGACCCGACGAACGGGTACGAGCCGTGGGTGACCGACGGAACCGAGGCCGGAACCCTGCTCATCGGGAATCTGGCTCCCGGGTCGCTGAACGCCGATCTCGACGACACGGTCGGTGCCGGTGGCACCGCCTTCCTGATCTCGCGCGACAACGGGATCTGGGCGACCGGTGGGGTTCCCGGCGATCTGCGGCAGGTGTACGCCGGTGAGGTGTCGAGCTACGCGGCGGCCGACGGTCGACTGTTCTTCGACGGCGAGAGCGCCGAGTTCGGCAGCGAGCCCTACGTCAGCGACGGGACGGTCGTCGGCACGAACCGTCTCGGCGACCTCGACCCGGGAAGCAGCTCGTCGAACCCTTCCGGCTTCGTCGAGCTCGGCGGCGCCGTGTACTTCCGCGCCGAGGGACGGCTGTGGCGAACCGACGGTGCGCCCGGTGACGTCGTCGAGGTGCCGGTACCGGGCGACGAGAACACCTCGGTGTCGTCGGTCGGGGCCGGATCGGCACTGGTGATCTGGCAGGAATCCGGCGGTGGCGCGACTCCGAGCCGGTTGATGACGAGCGCCGACCCCATGAACGGGTTCGACGTGGTCGATCTCGCCGGCGTCGGCACCGACGACCTCGAGATCGACGCCGACCGGGCGCATCGTGTCGACGGGGCAACGGTCGTCGTGATCTCGGCGGGAGGGCGTGAACTCGACGCACTGCTCAGGGTCGACGGCGCCGACGCGTCGATCGTCCACCAGGTCGGCGAGGGCGAGTACATCGACACCTTCGAGATCGTCGAGCACCTGGGATACGTCTACTTCGTCGTCGAGGACGAGGACGGCACGTACCAGCGCCGTCTCGTGCAGACCGATGGCACCGCGCCCGGAACGCACGAGGTGGACGAGAGCGAGACCGCCGACTTCGGGATCACGCTCCGCGAACTCTCGCTCGTCGGTGGCTATCTCTACTACGAGCGCTCGGACGCCGCGATCGGGACCGAGGCCTATCGGATCGACGTGGGTGCCGAT
>JBPEWX010000583.1:0-2473 GCA_052032235.1 Ilumatobacter sp.
CCTCAACGTCGGGAGCGGCGCACCCACCAACGACCTGACCGGCACGAAGGTCTTCACCTGCAACCCGACCGATCCGACCGACCCGGCCCTCGCCGACTGGCTCCTCGCCGGGGCGTGGGGCCAGGACACGTCGGGTCCCGGTGGCTCGCCGTCGATCGACGTCGGCACCGGTGTGTTCAACCTGCCGTCGTTCGCGCTCGACAAGGCGCTCGTGCTGATCGAGGACGACAACGCCAACGGCATCACCGACGTCGGCGACACGGTCCGCTACGACCTGACCGTCACCAACACGAGCGGCGTCACCGTGCTCGCCAACCGTCTGAAGGTCTGGGACAACCTGCCGCCCGAACTCGACTACATCGAAGGCAGCACCGTCATCTCGCCCGAGCTGGCTCCGCTCGGCGGCGGTGACCCCGAAGCCGTCCCCGACGATGTCGGCGGCCTGACCGCCTTCCCGCTCGACGACGCCGACGACTCGAATCTGTCGTTCGACGACCCCAACGACATCTTCACCGACACCGTCGACGACGGCGTGTGGTGGAACCGGCGCCTCGCCGGTGGCGACTCGTTCACCATCTCCTTCGACGCCGAGATCCTGCAGGTCCCGGCCAACAACGCGGTCGTCAACATCGCGCTCGCCACCGACGGTCGTGCGATCCGCAGCGATCAGGTGTCGTTCGTCATCCCCGAATTCGTGACGATCGGCGATCGCGTCTGGCTCGACGAGGACGGCGACGGCCTCCAGGACGCCGGCGAGGACGGCATTGCCGGCGTGCCGGTCACCCTCACCTACACCCTGGCCGACGGCACCAGCGTCACCCTCGAGACCGTGACCGATGCCGACGGTGGCTACGTGTTCACCGACCTGCCGGTCCTGCCTGCCGGCGACACCTACACGATCACGATCGCGGCACCGGTCGGCATGGACCCGACCGGCGATGAAGACGGCGGACTCGATCTCACGATCACGCTCGTCTCCGATCCGCTCGCCACCGACACCGGCGACACGCTCGCCGTCCAGCCGGGCGAGGAACACATGACCGCCGACTTCGGCCTCAACTGGGTGCCCCCGGTCGCCACGGACGGCGGCACCGGGGTCGGCGCGATCGGCGACCGTGTCTGGGCCGACGCCGACGGCGACGGGGTGCAGGATCCCGGCGAGGCCGGCATCGGCGGCATCACCGTCACCCTGCTCGACGCCGACGGCACCGTGGTCGCCACGGTCGTCACCGACGTCGACGGCACCTACGTCTTCGACGATCTCCCGGCCGGCGCCTACCAGGTCGTGGTCGACGACTCGACGCTCCCCGGTGGCCTCACCCAGACCGGTGACCCCGACGGCACGGTCGACCACTCGACCGATCTCATCGTGCTCGCCCCGGGCGACGTCTACCTCGGCGCCGACTTCGGGTACCAGCCGACCGACGGCAGCCCGCTCGACAACACCATCGGCGACACCGTCTGGCTCGACGGCAACGGCGACGGCGTCGTCGACCCCGACGAACCCGGACTCGCCGGCGTCACGGTGACCCTCCTCGACGCCACGGGCGCCGTGGTCGCGACCACCACGACCGACGAGAACGGCAACTATCTGTTCGACGGCGTGCCCGACGGCAACTACCAGGTCTGGGTCAACGACACCGACAACGTCCTCGGTGAGCTCGCCCCGATCTCCGATCCCGACGGCGCCCTCGACGCTCGCACCGACATCACGGTGAGCGGCGGTGACGACATCGTGACCGCCGACTTCGGCTACGCGCCACCCGACTCCGACCCCGCCGAGGGGCTGATCGGCGACACCGTGTTCCTCGACCGCGACGGCGACGGCGTCCCCGACCCCGGCGAAGGCATCGAAGGCGTCCGCGTCGAGCTCTACGACGAGTTCGACCGTCTCGTCGGGGTGACCTACACCAACGAAACCGGCTTCTACGCGTTCGGCGACCTCGACCCGACGGTCGAAGGGCAGTACCGCGTCGACGTCGACGAGACCACCCTGCCCGACGGGCTCGTCCAGTCGGTCGATCCCGACGGCGACCTCGACGGCTCGTCGTCGACCCCGCTCGCCGCGAACGAACAGATCTACACCCTCGACTTCGGCTACGTGGCTGCCGAGCCGGCAACACTGTCGGGCACGATCTGGGAGGACACCGACGCCGACGGCGTGCTCGATCCGGACGAGACCGACCGCTTCGAGGGCGTGACCGTCGTGCTCACCCAGTCGGTCGAGCAGACGGTGGTGGTCACCGACCCCGACACCCAGCAACAGACCGTCCAGACCCAGATCGTCGAACAGATCGTCGCGACGACCACGACCGATGCGAACGGCGACTACTCGTTCGACGGCCTCGGCGGCGGCGACTACGTCGTACGCGTCACCGACGAGGCGAACGTCGTCGGTGGCTACTGGCACTCCGACGCCCCTGCGCCCGGTACCGACGGCCAGTCGCAGGACGACGAGGGCTACGCCGTCACC
>JBPEWX010000584.1:0-2828 GCA_052032235.1 Ilumatobacter sp.
ACCGACTATTCGGCGTCGCGGAGTTCTCGGCGGAGCTCGTTGATCTCGTCGCGGAGTTTGGCGGCGTACTCGAAGCGGAGTTCGGCGGAGGCCTCGTGCATCTCCTCTTCGAGGGTCTGGATGAGGCGGCCGAGCTCCTGCTGGGGCAGCGATTTGAGCTCGCGCTGCACCTTGTCGCGCTCGCGCTGGCGGCGACGGTCCTTGCCCGGCAACGGCGCCGTGTCGTCGGGACGCAGCATCGACAAGATGTCGCCGACCGCCTTGCGGACCGTCTGCGGGTTGATCCCGTGCTCTTCGTTGTAGGCCAACTGCAGCTGCCGGCGACGCTGCGTCTCGCTGATCGCCCGCGTCATGGAGTCGGTCATCTTGTCGGCGTACATCACCACCTGGCCGGCCACGTTGCGGGCCGCACGACCGATCATCTGGATCAGCGACGTCTCCGAACGCAGGAAGCCTTCCTTGTCGGCGTCGAGGATGCACACCAACGACACCTCGGGCAGGTCGAGCCCCTCACGCAGCAGGTTGATGCCGACCAGCACGTCGAACTCGCCGAGACGCAACGCACGGAGGATCTCGATGCGCTGGATCGTGTCGATGTTCGAGTGGAGGTACCGGACCCGCAACCCCTGTTCGAGCAGGTAGTCGGTGAGGTCCTCGGCCATCTTCTTGGTGAGCGTCGTGACCAGCACCCGCTCGTCTTTCGAGATGCGGTCGTTGACCAGCTCCATCAGGTCGTCGATCTGGCCCTTGGTGGGCTTGACGATCACCTCGGGGTCGACGAGACCGGTCGGGCGGACGATCTGCTCGACGACGTTCGACGACACCCGCAGCTCGTACTCCCCGGGCGTCGCCGACAGGAACACGGCCTGGTTGATGCGTTCGAGCACCTCTTCGAAGGTGAGCGGTCGGTTGTCGCGAGCCGACGGGAGCCGGAAGCCGTGCTCGACGAGGATGTCCTTGCGGCTGCGGTCGCCCGCGTACTGACCGTGGAGCTGTGGCACGGCGACGTGGCTCTCGTCGATGACCATCAGGAAGTCGTCGGGGAAGTAGTCGAGCAGGGTGAACGGCGGCTCGCCGTAGTCGCGCCCGTCGATGTGCATCGAGTAGTTCTCGATGCCGTTGCAGTAGCCGACCTCGCTCATCATCTCGAGGTCGTACTGGGTGCGCATCCGGAGGCGCTGCGCCTCGAGCAGCTTGCCCTCCTCCTCGAACCGCTTGAGCTGCACCTGCAGCTCGTTCTCGATCTTGCCCATCGCCACGGCCATCCGCTCGTTGCCGGCGACGTAGTGCGTGGCGGGGAACACGATCGCCCGCTTCATCTCCTCGAGCGTCTCGCCGGTGAGTGGGTCGATGCGGGTGAGCCGATCGACGGTGTCGCCGAACATCTCGATGCGCAGCACCGACTCCTCGTAGGCCGGGTGGACCTCGATCGTGTCGCCGCGCACGCGGAACTTGCCGCGGCCGAGCGTGGCGTCGTTGCGGTCGTACTGCATGTCGACCAGGCGGCGCAGGATGGAGCGCATGTCGTAGTCGACGTCGACGCTCAGATCGACGAGCTGGCCCTTGTACTCGTCGGGGTTGCCCATGCCGTAGATGCAGCTGACCGAGGCGACCACGATGGTGTCGCGACGGGTGAGCAACGCAGCCGTGGCCGAGTGACGGAGCCGGTCGATCTCGTCGTTGATCGACGAGTCCTTCTCGATGAAGGTGTCGCTCGACGGGATGTAGGCCTCGGGTTGGTAGTAGTCGTAGTACGAGACGAAGTATTCGACCCGGTTGTTCGGGAAGAAGTCGCGCATCTCCTGTGCGAGCTGGGCGGCGAGGCTCTTGTTCGGCGCCAGGATCAGGGTCGGCTTCTGGACCTGTTCGATCGTCCAGGCGATCGTGGCCGACTTGCCCGACCCGGTGATGCCGAGCAGCGTCTGGAAGCGCTCGCCCGACTCGATGCCCTTCGCCAGCCCCTCGATCGCCTTCGGCTGATCGCCGGCGGGAGCGAACTCGGACTCGACCTTGAACGGGCGTTCGTCCGCGATCGGTTGCGCCACGGGCATCGCTGCGAGATCGGGCGGGATGGTGATGTCGGACACGTCGCTCAGTGTACCGCCTGCTCGACGGGTGACGAACGCACGTTCGGTTGCGGCACGGCGCCTCGACATGTCGAGCGACACCAGGGCTGAAATGGTTCGACGGGGGCGCCGACCAGCTGCGAAGGTGGTGACATGCGACGGATTTCCACTGCCCTGCTGATCACCGGTGCCCTCGTCCTCACCGCCTGCGGTGGCGACGACGACACGACCGCGGACGAACCGGCTGCCGAACCCGCCGACGAACCGGCTGCCGAACCCGCCGAGGAACCGGCGACGGAACCCGCCGACGAACCCGCAGCCGACGAAGAACCGGCCGACGAGCCTGCGGCGCCGTCGGGCGGCGGCTCGGGGACGGCGACGCTGACGCTCGACAACGGCGAGACGTTCGAGTTCGGTGTGCTGTGCACGCTCGAACCGCAGGAGGCCGCCGGTTCGGAGATCGTGTTCACCGCTACGTCGTACGACGACCCCGGTCTCGACATCACCCAGTTCGGGGCGGAGGGCTCCGGAACCGTCACCGACGTCGCGACCGTCTCGGTGTACGACGGCTCGTACAACACCTTGTGGGAGGCGAGCAACCTCTACGAACCGTTCGGTGGCGGCGTCGAGCTCTCGCTCGACGGTTCGACGATCAACGGCACCGGCACGTTCTTCGCGGCCGGCGACCCGGTGGCCAACCCCGACGGGGTCGCCGGCACCGTCGAAGCCCGCTGCGGCTGATCGACCGAGCGGCGCTCAGTC
>JBPEWX010000585.1:0-8567 GCA_052032235.1 Ilumatobacter sp.
CTCGTCGATCTGCACAACTGCGAGGACGAACCGATCCACATCCCCGGGTCGGTCCAGCCGCACGGCGCGCTGGTCGCCTTCGACGCAGACCTCGTCGTCCGTGCAGCGTCGTCGAACATCAGTGACTGGTTCGGCAACTCGCCCGACGAGATCGTCGGGAGCCACCTCGGCGAGTTGCTCGACGACGTCGCAGCCGAGACCGTCGAGCACGAGTTGCAGCGAGCGCACGAGGGACGCGTCGACGAGATCCAGTTCGTGCTCGACGGCGACCGCTACTCGGGGGCGCTCTACGCGTCGACGGGCTGGTTCGTGCTCGAACTCGAACCGATCCGACACGCCAACCTGCCGCTGTCGATGGTCCGCAGCGCCACGATGGAGCTCAACCAGACGTCGACCGTCGTCGAGACCGCCGAGGCGGCCGCTGCGGCGGTGCGGGAGATCACCGGCTTCGACCGGGTCATGGTCTACCGATTCGACGACCAGTGGAACGGCCAGGTCATCGCCGAGCAGAAGCGAGACGACCTCAACACCTTCCTCGGGCTCCGCTATCCGTCGACCGACATCCCGGCCCAGGCCCGTGAGCTGTACCGCCGGAACTGGCTGCGGATCATTCCCGACATCCACTTCGAGCCGGCCATGATCGAGCCGCACGACCTCACGCCCGACGGGACGCCGCTCGACCTGAGCGACTCCACGATCCGGAGCGTGTCGCCGATCCACTGCGAGTATCTGAGCCACATGGGCGTCAGCGCATCGATGTCGATCTCGCTGATCATCGACGACGAACTCTGGGGACTGATCGCCTGTCATCACTACTCGGGGACCCATCGTCCGCCGCCGCCGGTGCGGAACACCGCCGAGTACATCGGTCAGCTGGCATCGGTTCGGATCGGGGACTGCGAGCGCAACCACGAGCGTCAGCGGACGACCGAGCTCACGAACCTCGCGAACGCACTGGGTGACGCCCTGCTGGCCAACGATCACCGTTCGCTGACGTCGTTGCTCGCCGAACACGAGGCGGACGTGCTCAAGTTGGCGAACGCGACCGGTGCTGCGATCCGGATCGGCGACGACGTGGTGCGGTTCGGCGCCGTACCGCCGGCCGAGATCACCTGGGCGGTCCTCGACCACTGGTCGGCCGACGACGATGCGTTCGCGTGTGAGCACGCGGCGGCCTTGGAGCCCGACGCCGAGCCGTTCGCGCACGTCGCTGCCGGTGTCTTGGCGATGTCGATGTCGGGCGACCGCGACGACCTGGCCGTCTGGTTCCGACCCGAACAGATCGAGTTCGTCGACTGGGCGGGCGACCCGTACGAGAAGGAGGTGGCCGCCGAGCAACCGGGAGTGCGGCTGGCGCCGCGCCGCAGTTTCGAGCTGTGGCGGGAGATCGTTCGCGGTCGGAGCGAACGATGGGCCGAACCGGAGATGGCGGCGGCGTATCGCTTCACGCGCCACCTGATCTCTTCGAAGCTCCGTCGCGATCGCACGGCGTTGTCGATCGCCGACGACCTGATGAAGGTGGCGCTCCCGGCGAGCCTGCCGACGGTGTCGGGCTACTCGCTCGACGCGCACTACGCGCCCGACGGTCGGGGTCGTGTCGGCGGCGACTGGTACGACGTCGTGACGCTCGGCGATCGCACGGCGTTCGTGGTCGGTGACGTCGCCGGTCACGGCTTACGGGCGGCCAGCACGATGACCCAGGCCCGGAACTCGCTGCGCGCCTACCTCGCCGACGACCCCGATCCGGTCGTCGCGACGGAGAAGCTCGACCGGCTCCTGCGTTCCATGCTGCCCGGCGAACTCGTCACGTTGGTCGTCGCCGTCCTCGATCACGCGACCGGTTCGATCCGACTGTGTGGTGCCGGCCACCTGCCGCCCCTCGTCATCGACGCCCACGGAGCGACGCACGCCTCGATGCCGGTCAACCGGCTGCTCGGAGCGTTCGAGGGCGGGTACGAGGCGGCCGACCTCGAACTCGCCTCCGGCCAGATGCTCCTCTTGTACAGCGACGGACTGGTCGAGAAGCCGGGACGCGACATCGACGAAGGACTCGGCATGTTGCGGCGGGAGTCACAGTTGTTGGCCGAGGCGTCGATCGGCGGTTGGGCCGAACGGTTGGCCGATCTCATGGCCGGGCTCGAGCCGCACGACGACGTCACCGCACTGGCCGTCCGCCGCGACTGACGGGACGTGTTCAGGCGGTGAAGTGGAGCACCACGGGGCGACCGTGATGCTCGGTGACCTCCACGTCGAGGCCGAACACGTCGGACATCGTCGGCTCGTCGATCACGTCGCACGGTGCTCCGTCCGCGACGACCCGACCGTGGCGCATCGCGACGACTCGGTCGGCGTGGTGTGACGCAACGTTGATGTCGTGGAGGACGACCACCACGGTCTTGCCGAACTCGTCGGCGAGGCGCCGGATCATCGCCATCGACTGGGCCGCGTGTCGGAGATCGAGGTTGTTCAACGGCTCGTCGAGGAGGATGTGATCGGTGTCCTGCGCGACGACGGCGGCGATGAACGCCCGCTGACGCTGGCCGCCCGACAGCTCGTCGAGTCGTCGGGCCGCGAACGGCCCGAGTTCGAGCGTCTCGAGCGCTCGATCGACGAGGACGTGGTCGTGCTCGGTCAGTCGACCCTGGGAATAGGGGAACCGGCCGAACTCGACGAGCTCGCGAACCGTGAGCCGGACGGCCAGGTTGTTCTCCTGGCGCAGGATCGCCACCCGGGCGGCCAGCTCACGGCTCGATGCCGACGTGACGTCGTGACCGTCGACCAGAACCGTCCCGGAGGTCGGTTCGAGGAGGCGTCCGGCGATGGTGAGCAGGGTCGACTTGCCCGCACCGTTGGCACCGACGAGTGCCGTCACTCCGGCACCGTCGATGGTCAGGTCGGGGCAGTCGAGCACGGTCGTGTCGCCGTAGCGCTTGACCAGGGATCGGATCTCGATCATCGGCGTTGTTCTTTCAGGAGGAGGGCGATGAAGGCGATGCCGCCGAAGAATGCGATGACCATGCTCGCCCTGGTGTCGAACTCGAAGAACTCCTCGATCACGAACTGGGCGCCGATCAGCGTGGTCGCCCCGGCGAGACCGGCCGCCGGGACGGTGTAACGGTGGCGGAACGTGCGGGTGGACAGGTACACGGCGTTCGACGTCAGGAGGCCGAGAAAGGTGATCGCGCCGACGAGTGCCGTCGGGACCGCCACCAACACGGCGACGAGCGCCATGGCGATCCGGTTCGTGCGGTCGACGTCGACGCCGAGCGAGGTCGCGTGCTCGTGGCCGAGCGCGATCGCGTCGAGTCGGTAGCGCATTCGCCACACGGCGAACAGGGCGACCGCGACGCAGACGCCGGACGCCCCGAGGAGCTGTTCGTCGACGGACGCGAAGCTGGCGAACAGTCGGTCCTGGAGGGCGACGAACTCGTTCGGATCGATGAGGCGGGACACCAGGTTGCTCAGCGCTCGGAACATGCCCGACATGACCACGCCGGCGAGCATCAGCAGGACGACGTCCCCGCGTGCCCGGCGGAGGAACAGCTGGTTCAGCGCGAGCGCGAACCCCATCATCACCGCGAGTTCGCCGACGAACCGGATGCGGACGTCGATCTGCAGGAACGCGAAGGTTCCGAACATCCACGCTGCGACGGTCTGCACCAGGATGTACAGCGCGTCGAAGCCCATGAGCGCAGGCGTCAGGATCCGGTTGCCGGAGACGGTGTGGAACAAGACGGTGGCGACGCTCAGGCCGACACCGACCAGTGTCATCGCAGCGACCTTCCTGGCGCGCAGTTCGAGCGCGAACGACAGCGATCCCTTGAGGTCGTACGTCATGAAGCAGGCCACCGACGCGACGAAGGCGAGTGCGATGACGCCGATCACGACGATCGATCGTCGCGGCCGGAACGTGCCGGAGCGGGGGAGCGCGGCGGCCTCAGGCGACACGACCACGGCTCCGGAGCAAGAGGGCCAGGAACGCCAGGCCGCCGACGACGCCGAGGATCACGCCGACGGGTATCTCGTAGGGGTGCCGGACGGTGCGTGAGCCGATGTCGGCCACGAGGAGCAGGATCGCCCCGGTGACGGCGGCGACCGGGAGGACCCGGCGAAGACGATCCCCGAGCGCCAGGGTCACGATGTTCGGCACGACGAGGCCGAGCAGCGGGATCTCGCCGACGACCACGACCACGACCGCGGAGCTCGACGCGACCAGGCCCATCCCGATCAGGACCGTTCGTGCGTGGTCGAGCCCGAGGTTGACGGCGAACTCGCGCCCCATCCCGGCGATCGTGAAGCGCTCGGCGAACCAGTAGGTGAGGATCGTCAGCGCCGCGACGACGTACAGCAACTCGTACCGGCCTCGCAGCGTGCCGGAGAAGTCGCCGCTGATCCAGGTCACGAAGGTTTGCAGCAGTCCCTCGCGGTAGGCGAGGAACACGGACGCTGCGTTGAACACCGCGCCGAGCATCAGCCCCATGAGCGGGACGACGACGATGTCGCGGAACTGCAGCCGCTGCAGGAGGAGCAGGAACAAGCCGGTGCCGGCGAGTGCGAACAGGACGGCGATCGCCATCCGGAGATAGATCGGCGCCGAGGGGACGTACATCGCGCCGAGCACGAGGCCGAGCGTCGCGGCGTCGAGCGTGCCGGCCGTGTCGGGAGCCACGAACCGATTGCGCGTGAGTGTCTGCATCGTCAGACCGGCCACTGCCATGGCCGAACCGGCGAGGATGATCGCGATCGTGCGAGGGATGCGCGACGTGGTGAGGAGTTCGAGCGCCAGATCGTCGCCGCGCAGGACGGCGGTGGGTGTGACCGAGCTGGCGCCGATGAACGTCGAGACGACCGCCAGGAACAGGAGGGCGACGAGTGCGACCGCCAGGACGACCCGATCTCGGGCCGCCTGGCGATCACTCGTGGCGGGCGCTGCCGCGACCGTCAGGGCAGGCTCGCCTCGATGTCGTCCATCACGCCGTACATGCCCGGGATGGAGTTGCCGGCGAGGTACCACGAGAACGCATCCACGTAGACGACGCGCCCGTTCTGCCACGCGCTGGTCTGGGCGACCAAGTCGTTGTCGAGGATCGATTCGGCGCTCTCGCCCTCCTCGCCGATCGCTGCCGATCGGTCGACGACGAAGAGCACGTCGGGGTCGACGTCGAGGATGTACTCGAACGAGACGACTTCACCGTGTGTCTCTTCGGTCTGGAGCGATGGGTCGGCCTGGGCGTAGCCGAACAGGTCGTGGACCATGCCGAACCGCGATCCGGCGCCGTACGCCGACACCTCGGCACCGCTGGTGAGCACGATCAACGCCGTCCCTGCGTCAGCGGTCTGTGCGGCGAGGGCATCGATCTGCTCGTCGATCGCCGCGAGTTCGGCGGCGACCTCGTCCTCGACGCCGAAGATCTGTCCGATCTGCTCGTGGCGTTGCGTGAAGGCCGTCATCGTGTCGAGCGACTCGTCGAAGGTGAGGTCGACGGTCGGCGCGATCTCCGACATGTCGGGATAGGTGGCCGACGAACGGGTGGCGACGACGATCAGGTCGGGCTCGAGCGCGTTGATCGCCTCGTAGTCGGGTTCGAACGCGGTGCCGACCGACTCGGGAGCGTCGACCACGGCTTGGAACTCCTCGGGGACCGGCGTACCGAGCGAACCGAAGCCGTCGGCCTCGATGCCGAGCGCATCGAGGGTGACGAGCATGCCGAGGTCCATCACCACCAGCCGTTCGGGGGCGACCGGGACCTCGTCGGTGCCGGAGTAGTGCTCGATGACCACGGTGGCGCCGTCGTCGGTCGCGTCGTCCTGCTCGTCGACCTGCTCGTCGTCCGTCGACCCGGTCGCCGGTGCGGTTTCGGGGGTCGTCCCGGGAACCGTGTCGGGGGTCGTGTCGGCGACGGGCTCGTCCGACGCCTCATCGGTCGTGTCGTCACCACACGCGGCGACGACGAGACCGAGGGCGAGGACCGTGGCGCCCAGGGCGCGGGAACGGCGTCGAAGTGTCATGGGGAGGGTGCTCCTTGCGGGTTCACGGGGTCGATTCGCAGCGTTGTGGCGAACCGCTGATCCGCTCGTTGATAAGGCGGCTTAACAATTACAACAAAGCAACCTGATTTACAAACTGCTGGTGTGCCGAATGCGTGAGGGCGGGGTGAGACCGGCCCGGCGCGCGGGCCTCGGTGGGACCCGTGCAACAGCGACGGGTCTCGCCCCACTCGTGTCGTCGCAGCCGACTCCGGCGCGGCCGATCGGCTCGGTTCTGTCGGCATACTCAGTGGTGTGGCTTCCCCCCGCCATCGACGACTCCCGACAGTCGGCGGCCTCGTCCTGACCGGCCTCGTGGCATTCGTCGCGTGTGGGTCCGAGACGGCGACCGAACTCTCCGCCGCCGGCGAGCGCGGTCGGCAGCTGTCGACCGACCTCGGTTGCGCTGGTTGCCACGGCGGTGAGGGCCGGGACGCAACGATCGGCCCCGCCTGGTCCGGGTCGTGGGGCACCGAGATCGAACTCGACGACGGGTCGACCACGACGTTCGACGCGCGGTACGTGGAGCGCTCGGTTCGGTCGCCCGATGCCCAGCGACGCGCCGGCGACTGGATCCGGATGCCCGAGTACCGCGCCGACCAGCTCACCGACGACGAACTCGCCGATATCGTCGTCTACCTGGAGGAGCTGGGATGACCGACGTCATCGACACACCGACCGCGACACCCGTCGACGACGACGAGCGTCGCACCACGCGCCGTCGGGTGATCATCATCACGGTCGTCGCGTTCGTCGTGCTCGGCGTGGGGCTCGCCGTCGGGTTCACCCGCTCGTCCGACCCCGACCCGAACTGGGTCGAGCTGAGCACACCGATCGAGATGCCCGACGTCGTGCTCACCGACACCGACGGTCGGCCCTACGACCTGCGGGCCGAGTCCGACGGTCGCGTCACGCTGCTCTACTTCGGCTATCTGAACTGCCCCGATGCCTGCCCGATCCACATGGCCGTCCTCGACCACACGTTCGAGCAGCTCGCGCCCGACGTGCGCGAGTCGATCGACGTCGTGTTCGTCACGACCGACCCGGCACGCGACACCCCCGACGACCTCGGTGACTTCCTCGACCGGTTCGATCCCGAGTTCATCGGGCTCACGGGGTCGGTCGACGACCTGCGGGACACACAGGTCGCCGCCGGTGTCCCCGTGGCGGTCGTCGAACCGGCCGACGACGACGGCGAGTACCTGGTCGGGCACGCCACGCAGGTGGTCGTGTTCGACGCCGACGGCATCGCCCGCCGGGTGTATCCGTTCGGCGTCCGTCAGTCCGACTGGCTCGCGGACCTGCCGCGGCTGGTGGAGTCGTGAGATCGATCGTGCTCGCCCTCACCGTCACTGCACTGCTCGCCGCTTGTGGAGGCGACGACACCACCGACCTCGTCGTCGAACGGCCACGCATCGGGGCGACGCCGGTCGGTGCCGACGCAGCGCTCTACTTCGGGATCACCTCGCCGGCCGACGACCGTCTCGTCGGCGTCGAGTCCGACGTCGCCGCCGTTGCGACACTCCACGTCACGGGCAGCGCCGACGGCACCATGATCGAGGTCGACGAGTTCGACCTGCCGGCCGACACCCAGGTGCTGTTCGAGCCGTTCGGCGACCACGTGATGCTCGAGCAGGTGGCGCGTGAGCTCCGGCCGGGCGACGAGGTCGAGGTGACCCTCCGTTTCGCCGACCACGCTCCGGTCCAGGTCAGCGCCGACGTTTCACAGCTGTACGAGCTCGCGTGGGAGGATTCGTGAAGGAGATGACGACATGAGGTGGTGGTGTTCCCAGCTGTACGAGCCGTGGTCGTGGACCCCGCGCCCGTACATCGGTGTCTGGGTCGTCGTCGCGACACTCGCGGCGATCCGGTGGCGAGCGCTCCGGAACCGCAAGGCGGCCACCGGCAGCATCGATCTGACCACCCGGCAGCGGGTGTGGTTCTGGCTCGGACTGTTCTTCCTCTGGCTCGCCTCCGACTGGCCGGTCGGCGCGCTCGGGGCGGGCTACCTGGCGTCGGTCCACATGACCCAGTACATGCTGTACACGTTCGCGGCGGCGCCGTTGTTCGTGCTCGCGGCGCCCGAGTGGTGGGTTCGCCAAGTGCTCGCCCGGACGCGGTCGTACCGGCTCGTCGGGTGGATCGCCCGCCCGGTGCACGCCGTGGTCATCGCCAACGCCGTCATGATCGCCACGCACTCGCCGTGGACGGTCGACACCTTGCGTGGCACCCAGCTCGGATCGTTCCTGCTCGACGTCCTGTGGATGGTCAACGGCCTGGTGCTCTGGTACCCCGTGATCTCGTCGCTCCCCGAGCACCGGGTCCAGTCGCCGCTCGGGCGATCCGGCTACCTCTTCCTCGCAGCCGGCGTCGCAGCGTTGATCCCGGCCGGGTTCCTCACCTTCTCGTCCAGCCCGCTGTACTCCAGCTACGAGATCGCGCCACGCGTCGGTCTCGACGCACTCGACGACCAACAGCTCGCCGGGGCGATCATGAAGGTCGGAGCGATGCCGGTGATCTGGATCACGATCGCCGCCATC
>JBPEWX010000586.1:0-2507 GCA_052032235.1 Ilumatobacter sp.
CCCCCGGGGACGTACGACGCTGTCGTCCACATCGTTCCCGTCGACGGTGAGGTGCGTGCCGGGTCGACCGTCGACGTCGTCGTGGAGGTCGTCGGGCCGGAGACCATCGACGTCGAGGTGCTGCAGATCTCGGTGCCCGATCGGGTCGTCGTCGGCCGTCCCTTCCACGTCGATGCGCGGGTCGACGTCGGCGGCACCGAGTCCATCGCACTCGAGTTCGCGATCGAGGTCGACGGTGCCGAAGGTCGCATCACCCAGCGTGCGGCGCCGCCCGCAGTCGAGCCGGGTACCTCCCAGGGCGTGCGTGCGTCCTGGGCGACGACCGCTTGGCCGACGGGTGTTCACGAAGCAACGGTCGTGGTGGCGACCGATGGCGTCGAGATCGGATCGGTCTCCGCGCCCGTCGTCGTCGTGCCCGACGACGGCGCGTCTCGTTCGATCGACGTGCTCGGCGCGTCGCTCGTGAGCCGCGTCGAAGTGGGGGCCGTCGCCAAGTTCGAGGTGACCGTCCGCAACAACGGCGCGGCAGGAGGTCGCGCGACGTTCAGCGGTGACGTGTGGCGGAACGACCGCATGATGCAGGCAGTACGGAGCGACCCGATCGTGTTGGAGGCGGGCGCGATCGAGACGCTCACGTTGTACGTCCCCACCGAGACGGCCGGGTCGTACCGGGTGCGGGGGCGGGCCGACCTCGACGGAGCGGTGAGTTCGACCTTCGCCATCCCGTTCGTGGTCGATGCGCCGGACGGGAGCGGATCGGCCAGGCATGCCGGACCGATCGTCGGCGCCCTGGCCGTCGCCGCACTCGGTGGCGGCGCGGTCGCATTTCGCAATCGTGCGCGGCGCCGGGCGTGACCACGAGAGGTCTGCGTCGGGGCGACCTGTAGCCCGGAGAGGTGCAACCCGCCGGAACCTCTTCCCCGATCGAGCCTCGGGTGCGAACGTTCACGTGCGGAGGCACACCGGTTCGAAACGAGTGCCTCCGCACGCTTGACACACGCCGGGCAAGCCGGCATGGCACAACGAAAGGGTACAACCCCATGAACACGACACAGAGGCGGGGGCGTGTCGTCGCCCTCGCCGCTTCGCTGGCGCTGGTCGGCACGGCGGTACTCGCCGGCTCACCGGCCCAGGCCCAAGACTCACACGACGCCGACACCGGAGCCACGCTGCAGGTCGACTCGTCGAACCCCAACGGCGTACACATCGAGTGCTCCTGGGCACTCGAGGACGTGGACTCCGACTGGAACAACGGTATGGACTACCGGCACTCGGGTTACCACGGTGACTCCACCCCCAATGTCCGGCCGTCACCGACGCCGTGTACCGGTGGTCTCGGTGAGGGGAGGCCCGACCAGGCGCGCGAAGGCGAGGTCATCCACATCGACGTCCTGCCCAACAGTCACGATCGGCCGACCGAGCAGTTCGTCGAGCTGTGGTCCGCCGTCGACTTCATGGCGGACCCGCAGAATCCTGCGAACCCGCTGTCGGTCGATTGGGAGATCTACCACCCGGACGGCAGTCTGAAGTTCCAGGTGCCCGGTTCGCTGTACACCGACTGTCTCGGCCCGTCCGACCGCAACAACGCTTCGATGTTCGGGGCCGCGATCGCAACCGGGCAGATCGAGGCGGACGCCGTCCAGAGCGGGCAGCAGTTCAACACCGACACGATCCAGAACCTCTGTGCACAGGGCGAGAAGCACCTCTTCTACGGTGCCTTCCCGATCTCGAAGCATCAGCCGCACGGCACGTACACCGTCATCGCCAAGGCGAACGACAACTACGGCTCGTCGCAGCAGGAGTACCGGATCCGGGTGCTGCCGTTCCACGACCTGCAGGCCGACTTCGACTCGGTCAACTGGGGAGCGCTGACCCGCAACTCGCACCGCAGGGTCATCGGCGACTTCCTGATGAACACCGGGGAGCGGCCGACCGTCGTGAACCGCGGCAACACCGGGATCAGCATCGAGACGAAGCTGACGGACCTGTGCCTCGTCGGGTTCGAGAACCAATGCGACACCGTCAGCAGCAAGCGGATCGACGAGTTCGATTCGGCCTTCGGTGTCGGCGACGGAGATGCGACACCGCCGCACTTCTCGATGGTCGCCGTGGGCGACCTCCAGGACCGACCCAACGTGCTGACCGGCGACCAGGGCAACAACCCGATTCCCGGTGGCGACTGGATGTACTACGACTACGACGGGGACATCCAGCGCGCCCAGACGTTGTGTCCGAACGACCGAGGCAAGGTCGAGTTCTCGCTCTACACCAAGGCGAACCAGGAGCCCGGTGCCTACGTCGGCAAGGCGTACGTCCGAGCGGTGCCGCCGTACTCGTCGCATCAGGTCTCGGTGCTGACCGCCGAGAACGAACGTGAGCCGCACTGCGAAACCGATCGTGGATCGGTGTACGCCGGCGACTTCTTCTACAACCGGTACCAGGTCGACTACGGCCTCGTGACCGACGGCTACTGGACCTGATGGTCCCGGCTCCCGTCGGCCCGCGAC
>JBPEWX010000587.1:0-2111 GCA_052032235.1 Ilumatobacter sp.
CCACCCGTTCGGGCGCGAACTCGGGGACCGCGTAGACGCTGTGACCGCCGGGGACCCGGACCTTGACGGCTCCGAGATCGTCGAGATCCCGCGACACGGTGGCCTGCGTCGCAGCGATGCCTTCGCTGGCGAGGAGCTCCACGAGTTGCGGCTGGCTCGACACCTGCTGCTGCTCGATGAGCCGGGCGATCGTCTGTTGCCGCTGGACCTTGCTCACCGCACACCGACCAGGAAGGCCATCGCGCCGCGAGCGCTGTGCAGGCGGTTGTGTCCTTGTCGGAACACGACGCTCTGCGGGCCGTCGATGACGTCGGCGGACACCTCGAAGCCGCGGTAGGCCGGCAGGCAGTGCATGAACACGGCGTCGGGGTCGGCGAGCGCCATCATCTCGCCGTCGACGGTGAAGCCCTCGAACGCCTGGCGGCGGGCCTCCTTGTCGGCCTCCTGCCCCATCGACACCCACGTGTCGGTGTGGACGGCGTGGGCTCCGGCGACGGCGTCGTGTGGGCGGGCGACCTGCTCGATCGAGGCGGCGCCGAGGCCATCGATGCGCTCGAGTTCGGCGTCGTCGGCGTCGAATCCGGGCGGGCATCCGATGCGGACGTGCATGCCGAGCATGGCCGAGATCTCGGCGAGCGAGCGGGAGACGTTGTTCCAGTCGCCGACGTAGGCGACCGTCTTGCCGGCGAGGTCGCCGAGGCATTGCTGCATCGTCAGCGCGTCGGCGAACCCCTGGAGCGGATGCGACCAGTCGCTGAGCATGTTGACGACCGGGATCGTGGCCGCGGCGGCGAGACGTTCGACGACCGAGTGTTCGAAAACCCTGGCGGCGATCAGACCGTGATAGCCGGACATGATCGCAGCGATGTCCTCGACCGGTTCGCGGGTGTCGAAGCCGACCTCCTCACCGCGTGTGTACACCGGGTGGCCGCCGAGCTGGTGAACGGCCATCTCCATCGAGTGCCGGGTGCGGTTCGACGGCTTCTCGAAGACGAGGGCGGCGCCTTGACCCTCGAGCGGCCGACCGAGTGTGTCGATCGGCCGCTGCGCGAGCTCGAGGATCAGCCCGACCTCGTCGGGCGTGAAGTCGGTGATGTCGAGCAGGGATCGGGTCATGACGCCACCTCGGCGAGCACGTCGGCGACGAGGGTGACCGCCTCGTCGAGTTCGGAGTCGGACACGGTCAACGGCGGCAGGAACCGCAGCGTCGAGGCGTTGACCGCGTTGCAGACGAAGCCCCGGTCGAGCAGGGCGCGATAGACGGTCGGGGCGTCGACGCCGTCGGTGAGTTGGGCCCCGAGGATCAACCCACGACCGCGGACCGACTCGACCTGCGGCAGCGCCTCGAGCGCGGCGGTGAACCGAGCGCCCTTCGCAGCGGCGAGCGCCGGCGCGTCGAGACGACGCATCTCGTCGATCACGGCCGACACGGCGGCGGTCGCCAGCGCGGTGCCGCTGTAGGTGCTGCCGTGGTCGCCCGGCTGGAAGACGGCGGCGACATCGGTGCGGGCCCAGCAGGCGCCGACGGGCATGCCGTTGCCCATCGCCTTGGCGAGGGTGACGACGTCGGGACTGACGCCGTCGTGTTCGAACCCGAACCAGCGTCCGGTCCGGGCGAAACCCGTCTGGATCTCGTCGACGATCATGAGCGCCCCGACCTCGTCGCACAGATCGCGGATGCCTTGCAGGTAGCCGGCCGGCGCCGGATTGACGCCACCCTCACCCTGGATCGGCTCGATGATGACGGCGGCGACCGACGAGTCGACCGAGGCCCGCATCTCGTCGAGATCGCCCCATGCGACGTGCTTGAAGCCGTCGGGCATCGGCGCGAACGGTTCGTGCTTGGCCGGCTGTCCGGTGGCGGCGAGGGTGGCCAGGGTCCGACCGTGGAAGCTCCCGTAGGCGCTGACGACGGTGTGTCGGCCACGCCCGCCCCACTTGCGGGCGAGCTTCAGCGCGCACTCGTTCGACTCGGCGCCCGAGTTCGTGAAGAAGATCTGCCCGGCGTGACCGGTGGCGTCGGCGAGCAGCTCGTTCACCTTCACCGCGGCGGCGGTGGCCTGCGGGTTGGTGAAGAAGTTGGAGACGTGGAGCAGGGTGTTCGCCTGACG
>JBPEWX010000588.1:0-5204 GCA_052032235.1 Ilumatobacter sp.
CCAGCCGCCCTTGATGCGTTCGATCGTCTTGATCACGCCGGCGGAGTGGCCGTGAGCGGTGTCGATCGCAACGGCGTCGACCCCCATCGCGACGAGGGCCTCGACGCGCGCCTCGACATCGTCGCCGACACCGCACGCTGCGGCACACCGCAGGCGGCCCCGATCGTCGCGCGAGGCGTTCGGGAAATCGAGACGCTTCTGGATGTCCTTGACCGTGATGAGTCCCGCGAGCTTGCCATTGGCATCGACGAGGGGCAGCTTCTCGATCCGATACTGCTGGAGCAGGAGCTTCGCCTCGTCGAGCGAGGTGCCGACCTCGGCGGTCACCAGGTTCTCGCTGGTCATGAACTCGCTGATCGGTCGCTCGAAATCGCTGCCCTCGCAGAACCGGATGTCGCGGTTGGTCAGGATGCCGACCAGGGCACCGGCGTCGTCGGTGATCGGCACGCCCGAAAACTTGAAGCGATTCATCAGCTCCTCGGCCTCGAAGAGGCGTGCCTCTTTCCGGAGGGTCACCGGGTCGGTGATCATGCCGCTCTGGCTGCGCTTCACCTTCTGGACCTCGGCGGCCTGGGCCTCGATCGTCATGTTGCGGTGGATGACGCCGATCCCGCCGTGGCGGGCCATCGCGATCGCCATCCGGGCCTCGGTGACCTTGTCCATCGCGGCCGAGACGAGCGGCACCGAGAGTTCGATGTCGCGGGCGAAGACGGCGCCCGTGTCGACGGCATCGGGCAATGTCTCCGAATAGCCGGGCACGACCACGACGTCGTCGAACGTGAGGGCGTCGTAGCGGTCGAAGAGATCGTCGTTGATGCTCATGGAGGTCGCTCCTGACTCAGGGGGTGTTGGAGGGTTGTCGGCAGAGGGTGGCGATGGTGTCGACGAGCAGGCGATGCTCGACGGCGTGGACACGCGCCGCAAGGGTGTCGAGCGTGTCGTCGGGGCGGATCGGGACGTCGTCGGTCGCCAGGACCGGACCGTCGTCGACGCCTTCGTCGGGCACGAGATGGACCATGACCCCCGTCGACGTCCGTTCACCGGCGAGCGCCTCGTGCCAGGCGCGCTCGATGGCGTTCACGCCGGGGAGCTCGCCGGGCCGTGCCGGATGCAGGTTGATCACCCGATCGGGGAACCACCCGAGGAAGTCGCTCGTCAGGATGCGCATCCATCCCGCGAGGACCACGAGATCCGGAGCGAATCCGGCGACGATGTCGGCCAGCCGGGCGTCGTAGTCACGACGGGCCTCGTCGGTGTGCTTGCCGACGTGGACCGACGGGACACCGGCGGCCGCGGCTCGTTCGAGCGCGAAGGCGTCGGACCGGTTCGAGATCACGGCGACCACGTCGGCGGGCAGTCGGCCGTCGCCGCAGGCGTCGAGGACGGCCTGGAGATTGCTGCCGGTACCGGAGACGAGCACCACGATGCGGGTGCGTGCGTCTGGGCGGGTCGCCATGCGTCGACCGTAGGCGCGACCGGCGGGGGAGCGGTCGGTCCTGAACGAAAAGTCCGCCCGCCGGCGTCCCCGGACACCGGTGGCGGGAGCGCCGGGCCTTCCGGCCCTGTCCGGCCAGACCGCAACGAGGGGACACTGGAGGTGGAACCGGGCGAGAGGAGGTCGCCGTGACGTCGTTGCTGCAGCCGGATCGTGTTCAGACACATGGCGACGCCTGGGTCGACGCAGGACTGATCTCGGGCGATCAACTGGCGGCGATCCGTCGGTTCGAACACCTCGAGACACCGGTTCCCCGGCGGTTCTCCGTCGCGGCTGAGGTCGCCGTCTACCTCGGGAGCCTGCTGGCGCTGAGCGGGGGCGCGATGGTGGTCGCCCGACGATGGGACGGTCTGCCGTTCGCCGCCCGTCTCGCCGTCGCGCTGCTGCTGGTCACCGTCGGGTTCTCCGCAGGCGCATGGTCGTATCGGCAAGGCGAGCCCGGCACCGATCGTCTCGCCGGATTCCTGTCGACGGTCGGTCTGGCGGGCGTGGCGTTCGCCGTCGGTCTGATCGTCGAGCGCCTCGGCGAGGTGTCGGACGAGGTGATCGTCATCGTGCCCGGCCTCGCCGTCATGGCCGCCGGCGGCTCGGTGTGGCGGAACCGTGCTCGGCCGCTCGAGTTCTCGGTGGTCGTCGGGGCCGGCGTGGCCGTTGCGTTCGCCACTGCGTCGCTGCTCGGACTCGACGTCTGGGTTGCCGGTGTGGTCCTGGTGCTGCTCGGCGCAGTCGTCGCCGTCGCCGCGGCGTTCGGGGCGATCCGCCCGAGTGAACTCGGCGTCGCCGCCGGTGCCGTCGTCGCGTACGCCGGCGCCTTCACCTGGTCCGACATCGACGAACGGCTGGGTGCCGTGGCCGCGCTCGTCGTCGCACTGACGCTCGTCGCGTTCGCGACCCGTCGCGACGAGCCGCCACCCTTGGTCCTCGGCGTGGTCGGGGCGCTGATCGCCACCCAGGCCGTCCTCGCGACGACGTTCGACGGCGTCCTCGCCGCCGCCGTGGTCGCGTTGTGCGGCATGGTGCTCGTCGTCGGTGTGATCGTCCGATCGACGCGCCGGGGTGCTGCGCCAGGGCACTGACCGGTCGGTCGTCGCTACGCTCGCGTCATGGTGGAGATCGAGTGCGCGACGTGCGGCACCGACGAGCACCTTCGCGGCTCGCCGCTGGCCGACGACACGATCGAGCTGACCTGCGAACAGTGCGGCGCGACCTGGGTCCGCGACCCCCGGCCCGCGTGCCCGACGTGTGGCGGACACGAACTGGAGGCAGCCCCCAAGGTGATCGTCGAGAAGTCGCGCGGGTCGCAGATGTCGATCCAGGGGATCCAACGCGAGTTCCTGTGCCGCCTGTGCGACGCCGAGGCGCTTCAGGCCCGTCGCGACGGCCACCTGCCCGACCGACTGCCGGGCAGCCAGTAGCGGCGAGGGTGCGTCGTCACACGACTCGGCGGCCGCCGACCCAGACCGACGAGATGTCGGCCGGCGTCGCCAGGCGCACCAGACGCTCGAACCGGCTCGGCCAGTCGTCGTCGGTCGAAGCCGTGTCGGGCAGCCTGATCGCCACGGCGTCGAACCAGCGCCCCGGTGCGATGACACCGGCGTCGACCCCGACGAGATCGGCACCGCCGGCGGTCGCCATCCAGAACGCCGTCGTCGTGTCGACGAGCGCATCCGGGTCGCCTTCGTCCACTCGGCGCCGCCCGGCGACCATCGCATGGCCGCACTGCGCGAACAGCGACGGGCTCGGCCCGCCGGCGACGTCGGTGCCGAGACCGACGCGGACCCCTGCGTCGATGGCCTTGCGGGCGGAGAAGGCCCGCTCCGAGAAGTAGACGTTCGACAACGGACAGTGGGCCACGCCGGATCCCCGGGCGGCGATCAGGGCTCGATCGGTGTCGTCGAGGTGGGTGGCATGGGCGAGCACGGTGTGGTCGCGCATGAGCCCGAAACGGTCGAGCGCGTGCGCATCGGTCATCCCACACCGATCGAGCACGTGGCCGTGCTCCCAGTCGCCTTCCGAACAGTGCGTCTGGACGATCGTGCGGGTGTCGGCGGCCAGCTCGGCGAGCCCTGCCAGCGCAGCGTCGGTGCAGGCCGGGATGAAGCGTGGCGTCACGATCGGCTGGACGAGCTCGGACCCGAGGGCCCGAATCGCCTCGATCGATCGGCCGCTCGCGGCGACCGACGCCGCCGCGGACGGGTCGCGGTACCACTCGGGCGTGCCGTCGGGGTGGTCCATCGCGCACCGTCCGACGAAGGCTCGCTGGCCGAGGCGTGCGCAGGTCTCGGCCAGCGCGGTCGTCGCGTCCTCGTGGATCGATGCGTAGTACGTCGCGGTCGTCGTGCCGTGTCGCAGCAGCGACGGCACCATGTGGTCCCACACCCCTCGTGCGAAGTCGGTGTCGGCGAATCGGGCCTCGAGCGGGAAGGTGTACTCGAACAGCCATTGGTCGAGCGGGAGGTCGAGCGCCGTGCCGAGCTGGGGCCACTGCGGGGCGTGGAAGTGGGTGTCGACGAAGCCGGGTACGAGCACCGTCCCCTCGGGCACCACGACGTCTGTCCGGGTGTCGGGTCCGGCCGGGCCGATCGAGCCGATCCGCCCGGCGGCGTCGATCACGATCTCCTGATCGACCAGGACGTCGAGCCGGTCGGGCGTGGGGGTGTGGAGCACGGTCGCTCGGATGGTGGTCACGGCCCCCACGATGCCACGTCGAGCCCGGTCCGCAACTCCTGCGTCGCCCCGTCGACGGACGCTCGTCCTCGCTGTGCTCCGGCCGAGCCAGTAGCGTCGTGTGCCATGAGTTCGACGTTCATCAGCGCGACCGGCTCGACCATCGAGCGGCTGGAGCGCGCCGCCGACCGTGGCACCGGGGTCCGTTTCGTCGGTCACTCGGTGGCCCCCGACGGCCCCGTGTACGTACCCTGGCGCCAGATCCACGACGAGGCGCGCTCGGTCGCGGCGGCGCTCCAGGCGAAAGGTCTGGTGCCCGGTGATCACGTCGCCGTCCTCGGCCCGACCTCCCGCGAACTGATGACCATCGTCCGCGGCTGCTGGATGGCCGGTATCGCGTCGATGGTGCTGCCGCTGCCGATGCGGATGGGGTCGCTCGAGGAGTTCGTCAACTCGACGCGGGCGCGCATCCGCCACGGCGACGCCAAGCTGGTCCTGATCGACGACCAGCTCGCGGCGTTCTACGAGGCGGCGGCGGGCGACCCACCGATCGAGCCGATGGGCAGCGTCCTGCCGGGTGCGCCCAATGTGCCCACGGGTGACCGGCTCGAGGTGCCCGACCACGATCCGAACCGACTCGTCATCTTGCAGTACACCTCCGGCTCGACCAGTGAGCCGAAGGGCGTCATGATTCCCGACCGGGTGCTGACGGCGAACATCGACGCCTGCTGTGAAGCCGCGGTGCTGACCGAGCACGAGGTGATGACGTCGTGGCTGCCGCTCTACCACGACATGGGACTCGTCGGGTTCCTCGCGATCCCGATGTGTCAGGGCGTCGAGCTCGTCCAGGCCGCGCCGCAGGACTTCATGGCGCACCCCGGTGCGTGGATGCAGTGGATCTCCGACTGGGGTGGCACGGCGACGGCCGGTCCGAACTTCTCGTGGGTGCTCGCGACCCGGGCGCTCAAGCTGGCCGCCAAGAAGGGGCAGCAGCTCGATCTGTCGTCGCTCACGCTGGCGTTGTCGGGTGCCGAACCGGTCG
>JBPEWX010000589.1:0-2294 GCA_052032235.1 Ilumatobacter sp.
CGGCGCCGCAGCGCTGTGCGGCGGCGGCGGCCAGGGCGACGCCCTGATCGTTCGCGCCAACGGCTGATCGGCCCATACCGGCGCCTCGTTCGTCGGTCGATCACCCGTCCGGGTGATCGACGTCGGACCGAGGTCAGATCTCGAGCGGCTTCTTGACCGCCGTTTGACGCGCTGGCGGTTGACACCGGTTCGTCATCTTCGTAACGTAATCGACACAAACGACGAGGAACTCTCCCTGAGTGCTCACGTCGTGAACGAGGTGTCATCCGAACCGACCGGCCCGTCCGCCCGCTACCGGTTGGTGAGGATGGCACCTCGTTCGTTTTTCGGTCGAACGGCCGGACCAGATGGCCGCAGCGGTCCGCTCGCCCGGCGGGAGGGTGACGCCGTCACCCCCGTGTTCGTCATCGTGCGCGGTCGGTCGTGCGAGATGCGCGACAATCGTGAGCGTCTCATTCGACGACCGACGAGGTACCGCCGTGACGCAACCGATGACTCCCAGCCCCGGACCCCAGTCGGGGCTGCCGTACTCGACCGTGCCGCCGGCCGACGACGGCTCCTACCTCCACCCCGAGAAGCGGGCCGTCCTCTGGGTGCTGCGGGCGGTCACGTACCTCGTCTACGCCTACCTCGTCTTCGTCCAGATCATCCTCGGGCTCGGCTTCATCCTCCTGCTGCTCGGCGCCAATCCGACGAGCGGCTTCGTCGAGTGGTGGTACCGCAACCTCGATCGGGTGATGGAACCGTTCCGCGGCATCTTCACGCCGATCGAACTGGGCACGACCCAGGGCAACGAGGTCGAGTCGATCTTCGAGACGTCGGTCCTGTTCGCCATGATCATCTACGCGATCGTCGCCATCGCGGTCTCGGCGTTCGCCAGCTGGCTCGGCAAGCGGATGCACCGCCTCGACGTCGAGGACCGGGCGTACCACGAGCGCATGGCCTACGAGCGACAGGCCTACCTCGACCGGGTCTCGGCCGAGCGGGTCGCCAACACCAACGCCCAGACCGTCGCCCAGGCCACGGCGCAGCAGCCGACCACACCGACGACGCCCCCGCAGCAACCACCGGCGCCTCCCGCCGGCTGAGCCGGCTCGATCAGGCGTCGATCGCGCGGCGGCCTTCGAGCGCCCGGCCGAGCGTGAGCTCGTCGGCGTACTCGAGGTCGCCGCCCACCGGGAGCCCCGACGCGATCCGGGTCACCGACAGCCCGAGCGGCTTCAGGATGCGCGCCAGGTACATCGCCGTCACCTCGCCCTCGGTGTTCGGGTTCGTGCACACGATGACCTCCTCGACCCCTTCGGGGCCGAGCCGGTTCAGCAGCTCACGGATCTTGAGCTGCTCCGGGCCGATGCCCTCGAGCGGGCTCATCGCACCGAGCAGGACGTGGTAGCGGCCGCGGTACTCGCCGGTCTTCTCGATCGCGACGATGTCGCGCGACTCCTCGACGACACAGATGATCGACGAGTCGCGTCGATCGTCGCTGCAGTAGCCGCACAGGTCGGACTCGGAGACGTTGAAGCACCGCTCGCAGAACCGCACACGGGCCTTGGCGTCGCGGATCGCCGACGCCAGACGGTTGGCGTCGTCGTCGGACACCTTGAGCAGATGGAACGCGATCCGCTGCGCCGACTTCGGACCGATCCCCGGCAGGCGACCGAGTTCGTCGATCAACGCCTGGACGGGAGGGGTGTAGGTGTGGGCCACGGCGTCAGGCTCGATCGTCCGGGATCAACTCGGAGCCGGGGAACGCCTCTGCCAGTCGCTCGACCGGGGTCTTGACCGCCTCGGGCGGCGCATCGGTGAGCTCGGAGAGATCGATCTCCTCGTCGTCGTCGGGCACGTAGGCGGTGGGCTCCGGTTCGGGGTCGGGTTCGGCGGCCGCGGCGCGGGTCGCGCGTTCGATCGCCGATTCACGCGGTGGTGCCGGTTCGGCGGCCGGCTCGGGAGCAGTCGGAGCGGGCGCCGGAGCCGGGGCGGTCGCGCCGCCGCCGTTGCCGCCGCCACCGCTGATCGGATTGCCGCCGGCGACGAACCGGATCGAGATCGGTGAGCCGACGGCCGCCGACAACGCCGCCTCGACGTCGGACTGGTGCTCGGCACACTTGGCGCCGTGCGCCTCGTTGGGCACGCTGAACGACGCCACGCCGTCGGTCTCGCCGAGGAACTCGCCCGCCGAGTACAGGGCACGCACGAGCGGCTTGAGCTGACTCTTCACGGTGTTCTGCCAGGCGTCGACGACCGACACGCTCGGAGCCGGAGCCGGAGCCGGAGCCGGAGCCGGAGCCGGGGCC
>JBPEWX010000059.1:0-2794 GCA_052032235.1 Ilumatobacter sp.
GATGCGCGCCAGCGACGTGCCCTCGACCGTCTCCTGGTAGGAGTAGGCGAGCTTCAACAAGGTGGGTTCGTCGAACTCACGACCGAGCATCTCCATTCCGACGGGCAGCCGCGGCTGGTCCTCCGTCTCCAGCGTGAACCCGGCGGGCATGGACAGTGCCGGGAAACCGCTGTACGGGCTCAACCGGTTGTTGCTCCCCGAGCTCGGTGAACGACCGACCCGCGGCAGCGATCGCACCGAGGGGTACAGCAGCACGTCGTAGGGCTCGCCCAGCGAGTTGCCGGCGAGATCGGTGTTGTCGAGCGCAGCCATCAGTCGTTCGCGCACGATCGCCGGACGGTCCAACGTGTTGAGGTTGTAATCCGGGTTGTCGTAGCGGTCGGTTCCCGTTCCGGCATAGAAGGCGAACGTCGACTGACGCGACTCGGTGATCGCCGCGACCTCGTCGAAACTCCTCGGGTAGCCGTCATCGGGCCGCGAGGCCAGGTAGTCGGTCAGATGGTCCTTGAACTCGAATCGCGAGTTGCTCGTGAAGCCGGTGACGACCGAGAGTTCGGGCACTTCGATGTCGTCCACGACGGCGCCGGCCGACTCCATGGCGGCGATCGCAGCGTCCATGATGGCGACGACATCGTCGTCGTCGCCGAACAGCTCCCTCACCACGCCGATGCGGGCGCCGTCGAGGCCGTTTCGCTTGAGCGCCTTGACGTACGCGTCCGGGCGAGCGCCGACGATCGACTCGTACTCGGCCTCGGTGCCGATCAACACACCGGTGTCGTCGCGCTGTTGTGGCAGCGTGTACTGCCCGGAGCCAGGCGACGAGTCGTAGCCGGCGAGCACGTCGAGCAGTACTGCGCAGTCCTCGACCGTGCGACACATCGGACCGACGGTGTCCTGGAACAGCGCCAAGGGCACCACGCCGTCCTGGGAGATCAGGCGCATGGTGGGGCGAATCCCGACCAGACCCTCGACGCTCGACGGGACGCGCACCGACCCGCCCGTGTCCGTGCCGAGACCGACCATGGCGAGGCTCGCGGCGACCGCGGCGCCGGTGCCCGAGCTCGAACCGCCGGGGCCCCGTGTGAGGTCGTAGGCGTTGTTCACCTGGCCGCCGAGCGAACTCGAGCCGCCGAAGCCGAACGCGAACTCGTCGAGGTTGGCCTTGCCGAGGATGATCGCCCCGGCATCTTTCAACTGCGAGGTGACGAAGGCATCGTCGGGTGGCATCATGCCCGCGAGGACGGTCGACCCAGCCGTCGTCGGCATCCCGACGGCGTCGATGTTGTCCTTCAACACGACGGGCACGCAGAACATCGGCGGCGTCTTCGAGCCTTGGGTCACCTTCACGTCGTCGAGTGCACGGGCTTCGTCCAGCGCCGTGTCGCTGACCTCGATGTAACTGAGCAGGTCGTCGTCGAAGGCGTCGATGCGATCGAGGAAGCCCTCCACGACCTCGCTGCAGCTGATGCGACCGGTCACGAGTGCGGTGCGGAGCTCGTCCATGGTCGCCTCGCTCCACTCGAACTCGGGCGGACTCGCCCCGACGTTCGGGGCGGCGAGCGCTGCGGTGGCGAGCAGGGTGGCGGTGAGCGCGACAGACGCTCTTCGGAAAGATGGGCGGGTCATCGGTGCCTCCAACGGCAACAGGGGGTGGGTATGACCTCGGCGAACGTATGACGTCTGGACGACCCGACCTTTTCGAGCCGATGAACGGGCCATATCAGGATCGTGCGAACCGAGCTCCCCCGCCGGATCAGACCGATCCGGGCCCCGACAACGACAAAGCCCCGGCGCTGTGGCCGGGGCTTCTACGGGGTGGGCGTACGAGGAATCGAACCTCGGACCTCCACCGTGTCATGGTGGCGCTCTAACCAACTGAGCCATACGCCCGTAGCGGATGGGTACGTTACCAGCGCCGACCGCCGGGTCACACCCTGTTCACCGCAGATCTCCGCCCACGGCCGCGTCGGGGCCGAGATCGATGCAGCAGGTTCAGGCGGGTGCAGGATCGGGCCAGCTGACGGTCAGCCAGTCCCATTCGACCGGGCCCATCGGTGGCGGTCGGTATCCATTCGCCGGCAGTTCGAGCCGGGCCGGAGGTTTCGGGGCCCCGCAGGGCTCGAGTTGTCGTCCGGCTTCGTCGGTGAACACCAGACCGGTCGGCTCGTCGGCGTTGCCGGTGATGCCGAGTCGGCCCTGGTGATGCATCCGATGATGCTTCGGGCACAACGCGACCAGGTTCCAGGTGTCGGTCGGGCCGCCGTCGATCCAGTGGATGATGTGATGGATCTCGATGATGCGATCGTGATCGCATCCCGGCACCCGACACCCGTGGTCGCGGAGCTTCACGACACGGCGGGTGCGCTCGGGCACGATGTGCTGCGCACGACCGAGGTTGAACGGCACGCCGTCGTGTTCCCAAACGGGCTGGATGATGCCGTCACAGCAGACCTTGTCGCGGATCGAATCGGGCATCCGGACGCCGGTCGCTTCGGTCGACGAACCCGTCGCGGCGTCGAGGTGGAGCCACACCTTGCTGCGATCGCGACGCAGCGGCGACTCGATGCCGTCGGCGTAGCGCTCGAACACTTCGCGCAGGCAGTCGGCCTGGCTGATCTCGCGCTGGCCACGGTTCCACAGTTCTTCGCGGGCGTGCATGAGCACCGCGTTCATCATCGAACCGGTGTCGAGGTCGAACTCACCGCGTATCTGCCAACGGTGATCGTCGGTCACGCCGACCGACACCCGGTCGACGTCGGACGGCTCGGGCTGCGCCTCCGCCGAGTTGTCGTCG
>JBPEWX010000590.1:0-1727 GCA_052032235.1 Ilumatobacter sp.
GTCTCGATCACACACGTCGTGACCGTGCCCGACGTGTCGAACGTGGAGTCGCCCGGGACGAGCAGGGCATCGGGATCGACACCGTCCGGCAGTTCGAACGAGATCGTGGTGGTCGGTGACGCCGACATGAGTTCGGCCGGCGTTCCTTCGGCGACCATCTTGCCGCGAGCCATGACCCCGACCCGGTCGGCGAGCTGTTCGGCTTCGTCGAGGTAGTGCGTGGTGAGCACGACGGTCGTCCCGAGCGAGCACAGTCCTTGGATCATCTCCCACGAGCGGCGGCGCGCGGCCGGGTCGAATCCGGTGGTCGGCTCGTCGAGGAAGAGCAGCTCGGGGTAGCCGACGATGCCGAGGCCGAGGTCGAGACGACGCTTCTGGCCGCCCGACAGCGATCCGACTCGGGCGTCGACCTTCTCCTCGAGACCGACCAGCTCGACGATCTCGTCGACGGTCCGCCGGCGGCGATACGCCGAGCCATAGAGCTCGATCGACTCCCGCACCGTCAGCTCGACGTCGGTGCCCGACGTCTGCAGCACGATGCCGATCCGGTCGCGGAGTTCGCGACCGCCCTGCTCGGGGTCGATCCCCAGCACCGTCACGTCGCCGCTGGTGCGCTCGCGATGCCCCTCCATGATCTCGATCGTCGTCGACTTGCCGGCGCCGTTGTGGCCGAGCAGGCCGTACACCTCACCCTCGGCCACCTCGAACGACAGGTCGTCGACGGCGACATTGTCGCCGTAGGTCTTACGCAGACCAGAGATCGTGATCGCACTCATGCGCCTCCTCGCGGGTAGTTGCCGGGCGTGATCGGCAGTCCGGTGTCGTTGCGCATGTGCTCGGCGACCGGCACGAAGTAGCCCATGAGTTCGGCCGCGATCGCGTCGCCGTCGTCGATGTCGGCGCACGTTTCCTCGACGGCGGCGGCCATGTGCACCAGCCACCGATCGCGTTCGAGCGGCCCGACGTGGAACGGGAAGTGTCGCATCCGCAGACGTGGGTGTCCGCGCTCCTCCAGGTACGTCATCGGCCCGCCCCAGTACTGCTGCAGGAACAACGACAACCGCCGTTCGGCGGGGCCGAAGTCGGGGGCTTCGGGGTAGAGCGGGGCCAGTACCTCGTCGTCGGCGACCCCTCGGTAGAAGGCCGCGACGAGCCGGTCGAAGAACTCGGCTCCTCCGGCCCGGGAAAACAAGCTGGGCGCCGTGTCCTCGTCGGTCACGGCGCCCAGCTTAGGGGGAAGGTCTGAGTGTCGACCCGGTGTGTCGGGTCGGTCCGGCGTCAGCCGGGTCGGCCGATCAGGCCGGGATGAACTTGCGGTACTCGATCAGCTCGTCGCGCTTGACGACGAACGGGGTCGAGCCGTCGCAGGCGTCGAGGATGACGAATTCGTCAGTGGCGAGCAGCACCAAGGCGCTGGCGACATCGTCGCCGAGCTTGACCTCGATCACGTCGCCGGTTTCGATCAGTTCGTTCAACAGGGTGGTCATCTTCTTCGTTCTCCGTGTGTGTGGCGACGGAAGTACCTCGTGCGTCGCCGTGTGAAACATTCATCGGAGTCAACCATCAAGTTCTTGAATCATTCCTGAGTGCCGATGTGCCGTTGGACACACGCTGCGTGGCGCCTGAGGAAGTCGTGACGAACTACTCGAACGCGGGGTCTTCCCAACCCGGGAAGACGTCAGGCAAGCCGTCGCTGACCCGGTCGGGGTACACCGCAGCCCGCTTGT
>JBPEWX010000591.1:0-5744 GCA_052032235.1 Ilumatobacter sp.
GATCGGTCTCGTCGTCGGCTTCGTGATCGTCGCCGCCGTCAACCTGGTGCAAGGACGCCGTGGTCGAGCCGCTCACTGACCCTCGTCGCCTCCGGCCCGATGCTCGACCGCCGCTGGTCAGTCGGGTGGCGGCTGCGCTACGGTCCGTGGTCGAGCAGCGCGACACGTTGGGGGGTGCCGATGTCGGTTGACACGCAGACACGCGACCTGGCGCCACTCGACCGCGACTCGGCACTGCCGCCGATCCCGGGCGTCGACCCGGCGCTCGACCCTCGACGGGTCGACCCCGACGCCTACCGGACCGGACGGCTGCGCTGCTGGTGGGCACGCATCCTCGACCCGGTCGAACTGTCGGCTGCATCGAGCCGGTGGTCGTGGCGGCCCGCCGTGGCGCTCGCCACGCTCTACTTCGTGCTCGGCGGTACCTGGGTCGTCGTGTCGTCGGCGATCGTCTCCGGTTCGTCGCTCGCCAACCCCGAGATCCTCAAAGGGCTCGGCTTCGTCGCCGCCACCGCGATCTTCTTCGGTGCGCTGCTGCTCGAGTACGGGCGCCGGGCGCGGCGCTCCGCCGATCGGCTCCGCCAACTGATCGAGTCGACCGGCGACCTCACGTTCCGGTACCGGATCTGGCCGACCGTCCGGTTCGACTACATCTCCGAACACGTCGAGCAGTGGATGGGGCTGCCCGCGGCCGACTACTACGAGCAGCCCGACCTGTTCGTGCGGCACGTCCATCCCGACGACCGCGAGCGGTTCGGGCACCTGATCGTGAGCGCGACGACCGACGTGCCGTCGCTGATCCGCTGGATCGCTCCCGACGGCCGCATCTTCCACTCCCTGATCGACCTGCGCGCCGTGATCGACCGCCGCGGCCGGATGGTCGCCATCGACGGGCGCATCCGCGACGTGACGGAGTCGCGCCGGGACCGTGCCGAATCCGAGGTGGGTGCGGCCACGCTCGGACGGCTCGCGAGCGGCGATCCGCTGCCGCAGGTGATCGAGTCGGTGTGTGCCCAGGTGGTCGAACTGATGGGCGTCGAGATCGCCGCCGTCGGTCTCCCGTTGACCGACGGGTCGGTCGAGCTGATCGCCTCGGCCGGCGACAGCGGCGCCATCAGCGACATCACGATCCGTTGGGACGAAGGCCAGTACGCCGACGGCCCGACCGGGCGCTGCGTGCAGGAACACGAGCCGGTCGTGATGACCCCCGATCACCCGAGCTATTCGGCTTGGCGTCAGCGTGCGGTGGAGGCCGGCGTGTCGTCGTGCCTGGCGGTTCCCATCATTCGGGGTGGCGAGGTCGTGGCCACGTTCACGCTGTGGTCGCGCTTCGGGAACCCGTTCGACACCGCGAACATCGGTCGGTTCGACCGCATTGCCCGACGACTCGCGTTCGCCGTCGCCCAACTGCCCACCCGATCCTCGCTGATCGACGACCCGGCTCGCCCGAGCAGTCCGCTGATGCCGCCGGTCGACGTCCGTCGGGCCCTCGACGAGGGCCGGTTCGAGCCGTGGTTCCAACCGCAGGTCGACGCCGAGGGACGCATCGTGGCACTCGAGATGCTGATGCGCATGCGTGACGAGGACGGCGACGTGGTCGCGCCCAACGTCGTGATCCCGGCCGCCGAAGCGATCGGTCTGATGCCGGTGATCGGCCGGTCGTTGCGCAGCACCGCGATCGCGCAGGCGGCACCCTGGTTCGAGCTCGGACTCGACCGCATCTGTCTGAACGTGTCGGTCGACGAGCTGATGAGCCCGGGCTTCATCGGCGAACTCGAAGATCTGATCACCCGCGACTCGGTCCACGCCGAACAGGTCGAGATCGAACTGGTCGAGACGGCCCCGTTCGATTCGGCGGCACAGCGCGTGCTCGGGCACGTCGTCGAGATGGGGTTCCGGGTCGCCGTCGACGACTACGGATCCGGGTGGGCGTCACTCAGCCATCTGTCACGCCTGCCGGCGCACGTGATCAAGGTCGACCGGGTGTTCGTCCGTGACGTCGCCGTGTCCGATCGGGCGAAGGCGCTGGTGAAGTCGACGTTCGAGCTCGGTCGATCGCTCGACCTGATCACCGTCGCCGAGGGTGTCGAGACCGCCGACCAGTCGGCGCTGCTCGTCGAGCTGGGTTGCGACCTGATGCAGGGGTTCCTGTTCTCGCCGCCGGCGCCGGCCGAACACATCGACGCCTTGCTCCGCAGCGGTGACCGGCCGTTCTGGCCGGTGATCGCCTCGGCGCTCGGTCGTCCGACGGTCGTCTGATCGGCGGGCGATCTCAGGCGCGCCGGACGACGAGGACGCGTTCGATGCCGAACAGCTGGTTCGTGCGCCTCGCCGTCGGTGACAGCCACTGCTCCACGTCGTGGGGTGGCATGAGGACCGGGTTGTGCACGGCGACGTGCTCACCGTCGTGGACGATCGTCGCCTCGCCGTGGTGCAGCACGTTGCGGACCCAGTCGGCCTGGGTGCCGTAGGGGAGGACGACGACGAAGCCGTCGACGGTCGGGATCGCGCCGATCGGTGTCTCGTACTCGGTGCCGCTCGTACGGCCCCGATGGAGGACCTTGGCGTACTCGGCGCCGGGCTCGCCGGCGGTCTTGATCGCCTGCTTGTTCCAGAACCGCTTGTTCATCGAGCGCACCCCGCCCAGCACCGTCGGGTTCTGCGTCCGGATCCCGAACACCAGCACACCGAACAGCAGCCCGACGAGCAACCCGAACCCCAACACGCCCCGCACGATCATCTTCATGCCCGATACCTAACCACAACGAGAGCGCACCCGCTTCAGCCGTTCGGGCCAGGTGTCGGAGAGGAACGAGTGCTCGTCGGGTCAGGTGTCAGAGGTGACGGCGAGGAACGAGCCGTTACCGTCGATCACCTGACCCGGGATCGGTGCGCGAACCGGAGGGAACGAGTCGCTTCGTCGGCCAGAGGACCCCGGAGTCAGGTGACCGCCGGTAACGCCTCGCCCTGGGGGCGAGTCGTCACCTCTGGCACCTGACCCGCGAGCCCGACCCTTGGGTCAGACGAGGGGCATCACCGTGGTGGCGATGTCGCGGATCACCGCCTCCTTCTCCGCGAGTGGCGGGAGGACGACGATCTGGTCGAGCCCGGCGGCTTCGAGGTCGGTGACCCGGGTGGCGAGTTCGGCGGGGGTGCCGACGAGGCACGAACGGTCGATCAGGTCGGCGGTCAGGAACGGCTCTTCCTCGGGCAACACCCAACAGTTGTGTCCCTGGTGCACCCGCTGGTGTCGGAGCTCGGGCGGTGTTTCTTCGACGAGGGCGACGTAGTCGGGCCAGAAGTCGGTCATGTGGGCGGGAGGTCGCCGGCCGAACTGTGCGTACTGGTCGTACGCGTAGTGCACCGCTGCGATCGCGAACGCCCCGGCCTGTCGGCGGACGCGTTCGCTGTCGTGCGGTTCACCGTCGTCGGTGACGACGATCGTGGTGAGATTGGAGAACGTGAACTCCTCGCGAGGCCGGTCGATACGCCCGCGCAGCGCTGCGATCACGTCGGGGTCGGCCGGGGCCGAACTGATGAGTCCGTCGCCGTGTCGGCCCGCGAGTTCGAGCGAGCGTGGTCCGAATGCCGACACGTGGACCGGGATGCGCGGTTCGAACCGAACGAAGCCGTGCTCGGGCATCAGGTGCCGCACCGGTGTGTCGGCGCCACGGAAGTGGACCGACGTCTCGACGCCGTCGAGCAGCGATCGCAGCTCGGTCAGGTAGCGATCGAACTCGGCGATCGGCATCGGCTTGTGGCCCATGATGCGCATCGCCGTGTTGCCCGAACCGATCCCGCAGAAGACCCGGCCGGGCGCCAACTCGTTGATGGTGGCGAGTGCGGCTGCGGTGACCGACGACGGGCGTGTGCCGGCAACGGCGACGCCGGTGCCGAGTTGCATCGTGCTGGTGCGTTCGGCGGCGAGCGCCAGCATCGCGTAGACGTCCGACCAGATCATCTGGCTGTCGGCCATCCAGCAGTGGCTGAAGCCGAGCGACTCGGCTTCCACCACGTAGTCGAGGTCGCTCGGCCGCGACGCCACACAGATCCCGAACTCCATCCCCGCAGCCTCCCAGACCGTCCCCGTCGACCAACGGTCGGAGCAGCGCCGGGTCAGGTGTCAGCGGCGAGGGTCGGCGGTGCTTCGGGTCAGGTGTCGGAGGTGACGACTCGCCCCCGGGGCGAGGCGTTACCGGCGATCACCTGACCCGGGGTGGGTGCGCGAACCCGAGGGAACGAGTCGTCGGGCCACACCACAGGACCCCGGAGTCAGGTGACCGCCGGTCACGGGTTCGGCTGCGCCTCACCCGTCACCTCTGGCACCTGACCCGGTGACCTGACCCGGTGGCCTGACGCTGCGGCACCCGACCCGGCCGGGTGGGCTCGGCTACCCTCCGGGCGGATGGGCGATCGACGGCCGAGCGTGGTGCTGACGGGGTTCATGGGCACCGGCAAGACCACGATCGGCCGCGTGCTCGCCGAGCGGCTCGGCTACGACTTCGTCGACACCGACGCGATCATCGTCGACCGGCACGGTCCGATCACCGAGATCTTCGCCGAACACGGCGAGGACCACTTCCGGGCGCTCGAACGCGAGCTCGCCGCCGAGCTGGCCGAACGTGACGGCCTCGTCGTCTCCACCGGCGGACGCATGCTCGTCGACCCGGTCAACGCCGACGTGTTCGAACGCCGCCACGTCGTCGTCGCCCTCACGGCGACCCCCGACACCATCTTCCTCCGAGTCGGCGGCGACCGGGCCGCCGACACCCGCCCGATGTTGGCGGGCGGCGACGTCCGCGCTCGCATCGCCGAGCTGCTCGCCGAACGGACTGCCGCCTACGCCCGCTTCCATCAGGTCGCGACCGACGACCGCTGGCCGAACCAGATCGCCGACGAGATCGTGGCGCTCGTCGACCACGTGACGGCCGACGACACGACCCGCCCCTTCTGAGTGCTCGCAACCGCTGCGCTGGTCGATCGGACACGGCGGCGCGACTAGACCAGAGGGATGGCTGAGTTCACCCACGGCGACGCGACGATCGCCTACGACCTCGAAGGACCCGACGACGGTGTCCCCGTCCTCCTCATCGCGCCCGGCGGCATGCGCTCGGCGAACGCGATCTGGAACGACATGCCGTTCAACCCGCGCACCGAACTGTCCGACACCTACCGACTGATCGGGATGGACCAGCGCAACGCCGGTCGGTCGCACGCGCCAGTGACGGCCGACGACGGCTGGGCCACGATGCGCGACGACCAGCTCGCGTTGCTCGACCACCTCGGTGTCGAGCGGTGCCACGTGCTCGGCATGTGCATCGGCGGTCCGTACATCGCCGGCCTGCTGCGGGCGGCACCCGACCGCTTCCGGTCGGCGGTCATGTTGCAGCCGGTCGGGATCGAACCCGACGGCAGCAATCGGCAGGCGTTCTACGAGATGTTCGACGCCTGGGTCGAGATGAAGTCCGAGACACACGGCGACGTCGACCGGTCGACGTGGGATTCGTTCCGCAGCAACATGTGGGACGGCGACTTCGTGCTCACCGCCACCACCGACGACATGGCGGCCATCGACACCCCGCTGCTGGTCGCGATGGGGAACGACCTGTACCACCCCCGGTCGACGTCGCGCACGATCGCCGACGTCGCCCCGAACGTCACCTTCGTCGAGACCTGGAAGGAAGGCGACGCCCTCGCCGCCTTCCCCGACCAGGTCCGCACCTTCCTCTCCGCCCACTGACCTC
>JBPEWX010000592.1:0-2515 GCA_052032235.1 Ilumatobacter sp.
TACATCGTCGGCTTCATGACCCAGGCGCTCGAACTCCACCCGGGCGACCGCGTGCTCGAGGTCGGCACCGGTTCGGGCTACGCCGCCGCCGTGCTCGCCGAGATCGCCGACCAGGTCGTGACGGTCGAGTCGATCGCACCCCTCGCCGAGCAGGCTCGGGAGCGCCTCACCGCCTACGGCGATCGGATCGAGGTGGTGTCGGGCGACGGATCGGTCGGCCATCCGGCCCGAGCGCCGTACGACGCGATCGTCGTCACGGCCGCCGCCCCCGACATCCCTCCCCCGCTGCTCGACCAGCTCGATCACGGGGGACGCCTGGTCCTGCCGGTCGGCGACGGGGTCGAACAACTCGTGCGGGTCCGACGGACCGATGAGGGAGACGTCCACGAACGACTCCTCGCCGTTCGCTTCGTCCCCCTCACCGGCCGGTACGGACACGGCGGAGACGGACACCGTTCCGGGGCACGTTGACGGGCGCGCCCCGGCCGGCAGCCGCTACGCCGTATCGGGGCTCCGCCGCCCGCGAGCAGTGATCAGTGCCAGCGCACCGAGCATGAGCGACGCGACGCCGACCAGGGCGGTCGTCGACACGCCGTCCGGTCCGGTCGGTGGCAGGCAGTCGCCGACACACGGCGGCTGCTGGCCGCCGCTCGGCGACGTCGTCGTCGAACCGACCGCCGTCGTCGTGGTCGTCGAGTCCGCGACCGTCGTGGTCGTGGTCGACGTCGTCGACGACGGGATCGTGCCGCCCGGCCAACAGACCGGATCGTCGACGGGGATCACGATCGGTTGCGACAGGGTCCCTTCCGAGGTGCTGATCACGACCTCGACGGTGTCGCCTGGGAGTTGATCACTCGACAGCGACGTGACCTCGGTGTCCGACTCCTGCCCGGAGGTCCAGTCGACGACGAGGAACCGGGCTGCTTCGAACGAGCTGCACCGCACGTCGACGATCTCGAGGATCACGGGCGGGCCGGCGGAAGCGCCGCCCGGTGCCACCACGACCACGAACGCGGCGATCGTGGCGACGACCAGCCGGACGAAGGTCTCGGAGCGTCGGATTGTTGCGGGCATGGTTCTCCTTCGGTCGTCCGCCGTCGGATCAGTCGTACCCGACGCCACACCAGCGGCGCATCGGTCACTTGACCGATGCGATGGCCACCGACGCCGCCCGGCGATCGGCAAGACTCGTCGCGTGCCCCACACGCCGACGCTCTACCCGACGGGCCGGACCGTGCTGCGTGCGTTGGTGATCGCCCGCTGGCTGGCGCTCGCGTGGATGATCGGCATCGTCGTGTTCGACCACGTCGAGCTGCGGCACCCGGCGGTGGCCTGGGCGGCAGTGGTCACGACCTTCGCACTGACCGCAGCGAGCACCTGGCTGGTTCGCACCGCACCCGAACGCCTCGCCGGAACCACGTTCGTGTCGTGCGAGGTCGCGCTCGCGCTCTCCCTCAGCATGATCGACGGCTACGTCTTCGAACCGGGCCACGTCTTCGGCACGACCCAGAGCATCGCGACGCAGTGGCCGTTGCTCGCGATGGCGTCGGCCGGCGTCGCCTTCGGCCCGGTGGTCGCCGCCCTGCTCGGCGCGCTGGTCGGTCCGGCCGAGTGGATCGGCGCGATCCTGAACGGGTTCGACGTGTTCGTGCCGCGCCAGATCGTGTCGTTCGTCGCCACGAGCATCTTCTTCGCAGCGGTCGGCTACGTCGTCGGATGGCTGGCACGGCAACTTCGCGCGGTGGAGGGCGAGATCGCCGACCGTCGCGCCCGCGACGAGGTCGGCCGGGTGCTGCACGACACCGTGCTGCAGACGCTCGCACTGGTCCAGCGGCGCACCTCGTCGACCGACCCCGATCTGGCCGATGCCGCCCGCCGCGCCGACCGCGACCTGCGCGCCTACCTGTTCGGGGCGTCCAGCCGTTCCGCGGCAGATCTGGAGAGCCGAGTCCGCACCGAGGTCGAACGGGCACGGACGGGCCACACGACCCCGGTGACCGTCAGTGTGCTCGACGACGGTTGTCGGCTCGACGAGCACGCCCAGGATCTCGTGGCACGAGCGATCGCCGAATCGGTCGCGAACGCGCTCGAGCACGCCGAGGCGAGTCGGGTGGTCGTGTTCGTGGAATCCCAGCCCGACGGCCACGTGTTCGCGAGCGTGAGCGACGACGGTGTCGGGTTCGACCCTGGGGCTCCTCGGACATCGCACGGGCTCGACCGTTCCGTCATCGGACGGCTCGAAGAGATCGGCGGCGCCGTCGAGCTGACATCCTCATCGGAGGGCACCGAGGTCTGCATGTGGAGCTCGGCCGATGCGCGAGGATCGTCGACGTGACGGCGACCCCGATCCGGACGGTCCTGGCGGACGACCACGAACTGGTCCGATCCGGCCTCCGTGGCGAGTTGGGTGACGGGTTCGAGATCGTCGGGGAGGCCGACGACGCCGAAGGCGCGGTCGACGTGATCGCGGCCCGTTCCCCCGATCTCGTCGTGTGCGATCTGCACATGCCCCGCG
>JBPEWX010000593.1:0-6284 GCA_052032235.1 Ilumatobacter sp.
GTGATCACGGTGCCGTCACCGTCGGGGTCGACGGTGACGAGATCGTGGAGGTCGAGGGTGACCATCTCGGCATCGATCAGATGGAAGCCGTCGTCGCGGATTCCCGTGATGCGCAGCGACAGGGTGAGTTTTGCAGGAGCTCGGAGCACGATCGCCACGCCCCGCACCCTACGACGATCCCCGTCGATCGAGGCCGGGTACGTTCCGTCGAGAGGCGCTGGTCGCCTGGCAATGGGGTCGGATACGTTTCGTCGACAGGTCGCTCGACCTCGCCGTGGCCGACCGACGAAACGTCTCCGACCCCATCGCCGTCGTACGCTGGACGGATCGACGCGGTTCGGATCGACCAGTGGTTGCACGCGGTGCGGCTGACGAAGACTCGCTCCGACGCGGCCGCAGCGGTCAAGGGCGGGCACGTCACCGTGAACGGCGCGGACGTGAAGCCGGCCGGCAAGGTCGTCGTCGGCGACCGGGTGGAGGCGTTCCTCAACCGACGACAACGCATCGTCGTCGTGCGACGGGTGCTGACGAAGCGGGTCGGCGCGGCGATCGCCGCCGAGTGCTACGACGACGAGAGCCCGGCGCCGCCCGAGCGTGACGAGTTCGAGGCAGCGTTCGCCCAGCGTGACCGGGGTGCGGGGCGCCCGACCAAGCGCGACCGCCGTCAGATCGACCGCCTCCGCGGCCGCTCCCGGTGACGTCTCCGGTGGTCGTTCGCTCCCCGTGGTGAATCGTCTCACCGGTGGTCGTGCGCGGCCGGTGGTGATTCGTCTCACCGGCTTGCGTTGGGTTCTCGGTGGCTGTGGTGCGGTTTCCCGGACGTGTGCCGCCGAGAACCCAGTGCGGTTGCGGGTGCCTGAGTTCTCGGTGGCGGTGGTGCGGGATCCCGGACGTGTGCCGCCGAGAACGGTGCGAGCGGGCCGGTCGGTGTGCGGTGTCAGCGCGAGACGGTGCGGGCGAGGCGGACCCAGGCGTCGACGTCGAGCGTCTCGGGACGCGCCTCGGGCGAGACCTCGGCGGCATCGAACTGTTCCGGCGTCACCACACCGTTCAGCGACCGTCGCAGCATCTTGCGGCGCTGGCCGAACGCCTGCTTGACCAGTCCGAACAAGGTCTCGGTGTCGACGTCGGGCGGTGTCCGGCGATCGATGCGCACCAGCGCCGACTCGACGTTCGGTTTCGGCACGAACACCGACGCAGGCACCGTCGCGGCGAGCTTCGCCGTGGCCCAGTACGAGGTCTTCACGCTCACGGCCCCGTACTGCTTCGAGCCCGGTGCTGCGGCGAAGCGTTCGGCGACCTCTTTCTGCACCATCACCAACATCGACGAGATCGCCGGCACGTCGTCGAGCAGGTCGCACACGAGCGGCGTGCCGACGTTGTAGGGCAGGTTCGCCACCAGGGTCCACGAGTCGGCCCCGGACAGGATCTGGGCCCAGTCGGCCTGCATGGCATCGGCCTCGACGACGGTGACGTTGTCGCGATCGGCGACCACCGAGCGCAACACCGGCACGATGCCGCTGTCGACCTCGACGGCGAGCACGTCGGCGCCGGTGTCGGCCAGGGCCAACGTCAGTGAACCGAGACCGGCGCCGATCTCGACCACGTGGTCGCCGACGCCGACGTCGGCGAGCGATGCGATGCGTCGGACCGTGTTCGGGTCGGCCACGAAGTTCTGTCCGAGGTCGCGTCGCGGCGCCAGGCCGCCCTGTTCGAGCAGCTCGTGGATGTGCGGACGGGAGTGCGTCACCAGGTGATGTGCACCGGCACCGGTGCATCGGTCAGGTCGGCGATCTGGAGGAACGCGTCGGCGTGGAGGACGATGGCCTCCTCCGGCCGGAGCCCGCCGACGTTGTTGATGCAGTCGACGCGCATGCTGTTGTCGAGATTCGTGACCGTCACCCGGGCGTCGAACGGAACGCCCGGCGCCCCGACGAGGCAGTCGGCGACGTCCGCGATGTCGCGGCTGAACGTCGCGACGCCGGTGACGCCCTGCGGTGGCCGGGGAATGGCGATCGTCGCCGGATCGTCGCTCGAACTCGACCCGTCACCGCTCAACACCTCGACGGGCGAGGTGCCCATGACGTCGGTCGCCGTCGGAGCGGATGCGCCGACCGTCGAGCCGGTCGCGGTCTGCGGGGTGGTCCCGATGACCGTGACGTCCGGTGCCGTCGCGGCGTCGTCGTCACCGCGGGTGAGCAGGAAGGCAGCGGGCCCGAGGACGAGCGTGATGGCGATCGCGACGAAGGTTCGGCGGCGTTGTGCGTACTCGTAATCCATGACGTGGTCGGTGCCGATCGGGGCCATCCCAGGCTACTGACGGTTCCGCTCGGTCGCAGTGCACAGTGACCGATCCGGTCGGTCGGCTCAGCAGCCGCTCAGTCGAGCCGGAACACCTGGCGGGCGTTGCGGGCCGTCGCCTCGGCGACCTCGGCGACGCGGACGTCGCGCAGGTCGGCGATGAACTGGGCCGTGTGGCCCACGTACGCAGGCTGGTTCGTCTTGCCGCGGTGGGGAACCGGAGCGAGATACGGGGCGTCGGTTTCGATCAGCATCCGATCGAGCGGTACGAGTCGGGCAGCGGCCTGCAGCTCGGTGGCCGTCTTGAACGTGACGATGCCGGAGAAGCTCACGTGGGCGCCGCGATCGAGGCAGCGTTGTGCCTCCTCGGGCCCTCCGGTGAAGCAGTGGAAGATGGTGCCGTTCGGCATGCCCTCGGCGTCGAGCACGTCGAACGTGTCGTCCCAGGCGTCACGCGTGTGGATCACGAGCGGCAAGTCGTGCTCGTGGGCGAGCTGGATCTGGGCCGCGAACGCGCTGCGCTGTGTGTCGCGCGGCGAGTTGTCGTAGAAGTAGTCGAGCCCTGCCTCGCCGATGGCCACGACACCGGACGACGCGATCAGGTCGACGATCGTGTCGACGCCCTGATCGGCGTCGTGCGGGTGCAGGCCGACCGTTGCCCACACGTCGTCGTTCGTCTGCGCGACCGCGATCGACGCCTCGCTCGTCGGTCGGTCGCACCCGACGGCGACCATGCCGGTGACGCCGGCGGCACGGGCTGCGTCGAGCGCGGCCGCCGAGCCGTCGGGCATCCGGTCGTCATAGACGTGACAGTGCGAGTCGAACAGCTCCATGAGGGCGGGTCGTCCGTTCAGGCCTTGATGCGGGGGAACAGCGCTTCGCCCTTGGTGACGGTGAGGCCACCCGGGTAGCCACCCCACGTCGCCGCCTCGGGCAGACGTTGGTCGACGACGTCACCGCTCAGACCGATCCGTTCCCAGATCGCCTGGCTGGTCTCGGGCACCGCCGGGTAGGCGAGCACCGAGACGATACGGAGCGCCTCGAGGGCGTCACCCATCACCCGTTCGACGTCGGCGCCGGGCTCCATCTTCCACGGCTCGTTCGACTCGAGGTAAGCGTTCGTGGCACGAATCAGCGACCAGGTCGCGTCGAGCGCCTTCGAGGGGGCGACGTCGTCCCATCCCTTCGCGGTGTTGGCGTAGGCGTCGGCGGCTGCCGCTGCCAGCGGACTGTCGGCGTCAGGGGCGGGCCCGATGCCGTCGCACTTCTTCCCGACGACCGTGGCGACACGAGCAGCGAGGTTGCCGAGGTTGTTCGCGAGGTCGGCGTTGTAACGGGCGACGAGGCCGTCGTAGGTGAAGTCGCCGTCGGAGCCGTACGGGGTCTCGGCGAGCACGTAGTAGCGGAAGCCGTCGACGCCGGTCGTGTCGACCAGATCGAGTGGATTCACGGCATTGCCGCCCGACTTCGACATCTTCTCGCCGCCGACCAGCAGCCAGCCGCCGACCCCGAAGCCCTTCGGGGGCTCGACGCCGGCCGACATCAGCATCGCCGGCCAGTAGACGCAGTGGAAGCGGATGATGTCCTTGCCGATCAGGTGGTAGTCGACCGGCCACCAGTCGGTGTAGTCGGCATCCTCGTCGCCGAAGCCGACGGCCGACAGGTAGTTCGTGAGGGCGTCGAACCAGACGTAGGCGACGTGGCTCTCGTCCCACGGCAGCGGGATGCCCCAGTCGACCGTGGTGCGGCTGACCGAGAAGTCACGCAGGCCGGACTTGATGAGGCCGATCGCCTCGTTGGCGCGGTGGGCGGGCTTGATGGCGTCGGGGTGCTCGGCGTACCAGTCGAGCAGGCGGTCCTCGAAGCGGCTGAGGCGGAAGAAGTAGTTCTCTTCCTCGAAGTGCTCGACCGGCTTCTTGTGGATCGGGCAGACGTGGCCCTCGTCGAGTTCGTCCTCGGTGTAGTACGCCTCGCAGCCGACGCAGTACCAACCCGAGTACGTGTCGAGCTCGATGTCGCCGGCGTCGTAGCAACGCTGGAGCAACTCGTTGACGGCGGTTCGGTGTCGTGGCTCGGTGGTGCGGATGAAGTCGTCGTTCGCGATGTTCAGCCGTTGCCACGCGTCGGCGAACTTGGGGGCGACGTCGTCGGTGAACTCCTGCGGTGTCTTGCCGGCCGCCTCGGCCGCCTGCTGGATCTTCTGGCCGTGCTCGTCGGTGCCGGTCAGGTACTTGACGTCGTCGCCCATGAGCCGGTGCCACCGCGTCAGCGCGTCGCCGACGATCGTCGTGTACGCGTGGCCGAGGTGGGGCTCGGCGTTCACGTAGTAGATCGGGGTGGTCACATAGAACCTGCTCACCCCTCCGACGCTACCGCCCGGACCAACCCGGGCTCCGGCCGGTTCGCCCTGCTGCTCGACGCGACCGACGTGTGACGGGTTTCCCACCGGCCGGATCGGTGTCGACGGTGGCCCAACTCCTAGGTTTGCCCGCCATGAGCGAGTTCGAGCAGGCGACGACGGTCACGCCGCGAGGCGACGGCACCTACGACGCGACCATCCACGAGGGCTGGGACATCATGGGGAACGCCAACGGTGGCTACCTCATTGCGCTGGCGGCGCGCGCGATGGGCGATGCCGTCGAACGGCCACCGCTCTCGCTCACCGCCCACTATCTGTCGCCCGGGCGCGTCGGGCCGGTCACCGTCGACACCGAGGTCGTCCGGGCCGGACGCCGCATGGCCGTGGTTCGAGGCACCGTCGTGTCGCCCGAGCACGGTCCGGTGATGGCGCTGTTGGGCACGTTCGCCGACCAGCCCGACGCCGAACGCGCCGGTCCGTCGGTGATCGACGCAGCGCCGCCCGATCTGCCTCCGTTCGACGAGTGCGTGCCGGCCGGGCCGCCGGTCGCGATGAACGTCTCGGGGTTCGGCCACCGCGTCGTGTGCGCCTACCACCCTGACGACATGGGGTTTCGCGAGGGCAACCCGACCGGCACGGCGATGATGCGCGGCTGGTTCGAGTTCGCCGACGGTTCCCCGATCGACGCCTTCGGTCTGCTGGTCGCGCTCGATGCGTTCGCCCCCGTGTGCTTCAACCGGGAGGAGTTCCCGCCGTCGTGGGCGCCGACCTTGGAGCTGACCACGCACATCCGTGAGACGCCGTCGCCCGGCCCGCTGCGGTGCGTGTTCCGGAGCCGCTTCATCCAGAACGGCATGTTCGAAGAAGACGGCGAGGTCTGGGACAGCCGGGGTGTCCTCGTCGCCCAGTCACGTCAGCTCGCCCTCATCCCCAAACCGATGTAGCTCCGTTCACCATCGGTTCCGGGCTTCTTCGGCAAAGCCGTCGATCGCGTCGATCCGGTGGGTGGTGCCGGCAGCATCGACGACGGTGCCCGACCAGGTTCCGAAGCACTGATGTACTTCCATCTTCAGGACCTTCAGGTCGGTGTTGTCGTAGCGGTCGAACCATGGCGTGAGTGTCAGGTCGATGCCGTCGCCTTGCAGGCGCCACGGCTGCATCGGATCGTCCCACGAGTAATCCCAGTCGAGCTCGTCGGAGATCTTGGTGAGTCGGCCGTCGACGCACAGGGCGTTCTCCGTGTAGCCGGTTCCTTCGGTCCACTTGCCGCCGAACTGGAGACCGATCGTCGTCCCGGCGGCCGATCGTCCGGACCCCGCCGCCCAGTTCCATCGGTTCGAATACGGCCAGATTCCTCGGCCGAGATCCTGGACTCCGAACGCTTCGTCGCCGCCGACGGTCCAGACCTGGTCACCGATCGACACCGTTCCCGAGGCGGGACGCGTGTTCTGCTTCGAGGTGAACTGGAACTTCCGATCGCTCCAGGGGATGACCACGTTGAGCGACTCGTGTCCCCCCGGTTTCGCAACGGCGATCTCGAGCGTGAGGTCGCCGGCATCCGATGGTGCCTCGACTGACAGACGCGTCTCGTCGTCGAGTTCCTCGATCCGCAGCGACAGCGCCG
>JBPEWX010000594.1:0-10515 GCA_052032235.1 Ilumatobacter sp.
GTGCTGCGCGACCTCGGCCACGACCCGTCGTACATCGACGGCGACTTCGGCAACCTGACCAAGGCCGCGCTCGATTCGTTCCAGCGAGCCCAGAACCTGCCCGCCGGTGGCACGACCTGGAACCAGGACGACTGGGAACGTGCGAAACAGCTGCTGGCGAACCAGTCTCCGACCACCTGGACGAAGCTCAAGTCCGGTGTGCAGGGTCCGATCACGTTCAGCACGACCGTCGCCGACGACACGGCCGTGCCCGGCGACGTGCTCGGGGCATGCCAGCCCGACGGGTCGATCACCCACTACCGCGGCGATCTCGAGTTCTGGAACACGAGCGACGGCAACCGGGTCGTCAACGAGCTCGACACCGAGCTGTACCTCCGTGGCGTCGTCCCCAAGGAGGTTTCGGCGAGCTGGCCGACCGAGTCGCTCAAGGCGCAGGCCGTCGCCGCACGCTCCTACGGATTGCACCAGAGCCGCTATTCGTACGCTTCCACGTGCGACACCAGCTCGTGCCAGGTCTACTTCGGTGCCGCGACCCGTGGTGGTGCCACCAGTTCGGGGTTCACACCGGTCGAACACGCCCGAACCAACGCCGCGATCGCCGCGACCGCCGGCGACGTCCGGGTGTGGAGCGGGACGAACGATCTGGTGTCGACCGAGTTCTCGGCGTCGAACGGGCCGCGGACGGCCGGCGGGTCGTTCCCCGCGGTGAACGACCCGTTCGACGACGTCGAACCCAACCCGCTCCACGAGTGGACCCGCATCATCGACGCCGACTCGATCATGAGTCGCTACGGCTTGAGCTCGGCAGACGCCGTGGCGACGGTCGCCGACCCGACGGTGTCGTACGACGGGATCTGGGACAACCGTGTCTCGCTCGGGAACGGCAACTATCGCAGCGCATGGAACTTCCGCGGCGATTACGGACTGCCGTCGCCCGGCTTCGAACTCGTGCCGATCCGTCGCACGATGACCAACGCCGTCGACTTCGCGTTCATCGGCGACTCGATCGGCACCGGGATGGCCTTGGGATCCTCGTCGGAGTTCCAGGTGCTGACCGACGAGGTGTTCGACGCCGAGCTGTACTCGGCGGTGTCGGGCCGGACGACCGCGCAAGGCGTCGCGATCGCCGAGACGGTGCCGATCGGCACCGATCTGGTCGTCGTCGAACTCGGCTACAACGACACCCCGTCCGCCATGCCCGACCGCATCGACGCCATGATGACCGCGCTCGCCGCTCGCGAGGTCGGACTCGTCGTGTGGCCGAACCTGTCGACACGACGGAGCGGATACGACTACGCAGCCGTCAACGCCGCGCTCGACGACGCGCGCTCGGACTGGCCGAACCTCGTCGTCGCCGACTGGAACGCCCGCAGCGGTCACGCAGCAGGACATCGCTGGTTCCACAGTGACGGCGTCCACCTCACGAGCACCGGTGAGGCCGAGTTCTCCCTGTTCCTCCGTGAACGGATCCTGCAACTCCTCGCCGACGGGTACACACCGCCGCGTCGTCTCGGCGCCGGCCAGACGCTCGAGGTCCCGGTGCTCGGTGTCGGCGGTGTGCCGGCCACCGGCGTGTCGGGCGTCGCGTTGAACGTCACCTCGGTCAAGGCGTCGGCCAACGGCCACCTGACGGTGTGGCCGTGCGGTACGCCGCGGCCGGAGACGTCGTCGGTGAACTTCCGTGCGGGTGTCGCCTCGCCGAACGCCGTCGTCGTGCCGATCGACGCGACCGGGGCGATCTGTGTCTGGTCGTTGGTCGAGACCGATCTGATCGTCGACGTGTCGGCGTGGTTCGGCGACAGCGCCTCGATGGAGGCCGCGCAGGCGCGTCTCGTGAGCACCCGTGAGGGGATCGGTACGGCCGCGACGCCGCTGCCCGCCGGCAGGCGCCTCGAGGTGCCGGTGCTGGCGACCGGCGGCGTGCCCGCATCGGGCGTGTCCGGCGTCGCGCTGAACGTCACCGCGGTCCAGCCGTCGGCCAACGGACACCTCACGGTCTGGCCGTGCGGGGCCGAGCAGCCGGAGACGTCGTCGGTCAACTACCGCGCCGGCGTCGCCAGTCCGAACGCCGTCGTGGTGCCGGTCGACGCCACCGGGAAGATCTGCGTCTGGACGCTCGCCACGACGCACGTGATCGTCGACGTGTCGGCGTGGTTCGCCGACAGCGCGTCGATGGACGCGGCGACGGCACGGTTGATCGACACCCGCAACGGCACCGGCACCGCCGAGGTCCGGTTGCCCGCCCAACGCCAGCTGGAAGTACCGGTGCTGGGTCTGGGCGGGGTGCCCGGATCGGGTGTGTCCGGCGTGGCGCTGAACGTCACCTCGGTGCAACCGTCCGCGAACGGACACCTGACGGTGTGGCCGTGCGGCTCGCCCCGACCCGACACGTCGTCGGTCAACTTCCGTGCGGGCGTCGCGTCACCGAACGCCGTGGTGGTGCCGGTCGACGCAACGGGCTCGGTGTGCGTGTGGACGTTCGCCGAGACCGACGTCCTCGTCGACGTGTCGGCGTGGTTCGGCGCCGGTGCGGCGATGGGCGTCTCGTCCGACCGGCTGGTCGACACCCGGTCCGGGATCGGGCCGCAACCGGAGGGCTGACACGCCGACGTCGCCGACGGTGTCTACGTCGTGTAGTCGGCGTTGATCCTGATGTAGCCGTCGGTCAGGTCGCAGCCCCACACCGTCGCCTCGCCGTCTGCGATGTCGAGGTCGGTCGAGATGACCACCTCGTCGCCGCGCATGTACGCCGACAGTCGTTCGAGTTCGGACTCGTCGACGCGAGTCGGATAGATCTCGGTGTCGCCGAACGAGATCACGACGCGGTCCTGGTCGATGTCGGTGTCGGCGCTGCACTTGCCGATCGCCATCGCGACGCGTCCCCAGTTCGGGTCGGCGCCGTGGACGGCTGTCTTCACGAGCGGCGAGTTGACGATCGCCTTGGCCACCCGTTTCGCCTGGGCGTCGTCGCGCGCACCGGTGACGCGGACCTCGATCAGGGTCTCGGCGCCCTCACCGTCGCTCGCGATCATCTTCGTGAGTTCGAGGCAGACGGCGGCCAGCGCCTCTTCGAACTCGGTTTCGTCGACCGGTCCGGCCGCGCCGCTGGTGAGGACGACGGCGGTGTCGCTGGTGGAGGTGTCGGAGTCGACGCTCACACAGTTGAACGTCCGGTCGACGACGCGCCGGAAGGTGCGGTCGAGCGTCGTGTCGTCGATCTCGGCGTCGGTGGTGACGACCGCGATCATGGTCGCCATGTCGGGTTCGATCATCCCGACGCCCTTGGCGATGCCGACGATCCGGGCCGGTCCGGTGCCGACCGTGCGGGCAGCGACCTTCGCGTGCGTGTCGGTGGTCATGATGCCGCGCGCCGCAGCGCCCGCATCGGTTCCCGTCGGCGTCGACGGCGTCGCGGCAGCACCCGACCGGATGCGGTCCATCGGGTACCGACGTCCGATCACGCCGGTCGAGGCGATGAGGAGGTCGGTGGGGTGACCGCCGAGCCGTTCGGCCACGATCGACAACAGTTCGACGGCGTCGTCGTGTCCGGGCCGACCGTTGGCGACGTTGGCGTTCTTCGACACGATCACGATGCCGCGGGCCCGACGATCGGACAGGTGCTCACGGCTGATGGTCACGCTGGGGCCCGAGAAGCGGCTCTTCGTGAACACCCCGGCTGCCGGCTTCGGAGCGTCGGTGGCGATGACGACGAAGTCGTCCGTGTCGTCCTTCACCCCGATGTTCGCGACGTGACAGCCGAATCCGGTCGGCAGCGAGATCGTGTCGTCCATGGCCTGCATCATGCCCGACGGAGTCGGGCGTTGCACTCGCCGTCAGGCGTCGTCGAGGGCGGCGCGGACCTTGTCGAAGATCTCGGCGAGTGTCGCGAGTTCGTCGGCGTCGAGCAGGTCGACGAGGCGTCGCCGAACACTGTCGACGTGGGTGGGCGCGGCGCACTCGAGCGCTTCGCGTCCCGCCGGGGTGAGGGCCGCCAGCATCACCCGTCGGTCGTCGTCGGAACCGACGCGCTCGACCCATCCACGACGGACGATGCCGTCGAGGCGCCGGGTGAGCCCGCTGGGGGAGAGCTGGAGGTCGTCGGCCAGATCGCACATGCGCAATCGCTGATCGGGAGCTTCCGACAGGAACACCAGCACCTGGTAGTCGCCGAGCGACAGTCCGGTCGGGCGCAGATCGGCTTCGATCGCGGCGTTGAGGTCGGACTGGGTCTCGACGTACGACCGCCAGGCGCGCATCTCGACGTCGTCGAGCCAGCGCGTGGGGGCGTCGGTCGGTGCGGTGGTCTCGCCCACGGGTGCCAGTCTAGGGGGCGTCGGTCGGGCGTTATCGCCCGAGCTCGGCTCGGAGTGCCGCTTCGAGGCCCGGGTGCTCGAACTCGAAGCCGTGGTCGACGAGCGCCGCCGGGATCACCCGGGCGCTGTCGAAGAGCAGCGCCTGGGCGAGATCGCTGCCGACGACGAGCTTCGGTCCGAACGCCGGGACGGGCAGGATCGTCGGTCGACCGAGCACGTCGCCCAGGACGTCGGTGAACTCCCGGTTCGTGACGGGCGTCGGGGCCGTCAGGTTGAGGGCGCCGGTGACATCGGTCGTGAGGGCGTGCACGATCGCCCGCACCTCGTCGGTGAGGCTGATCCAGCTCCACCACTGCCGACCGTTGCCGAAACGACCGCCGAGCCCGAACTTGAACAGCGGCAGCATCTTGGCGAGTGCGCCGCCGTCGGGGGTGAGCACGACGCCGGTGCGCACCGTGGCGACCCGCGTGACGTCGGATGCACGTTCGGCGGCCTGCTCCCATTGCGCACACACGCTGGGCAGGAAGCCGTCGCCCGGCGCCGAGGTCTCGGTGAGCGTCTCGTCACCACGGTCGCCGTAGTACCCGATGGCCGACGCGCTCACGAGTGCGTCGGGTGCGTCGGCACCGAGGTGGTGGTAGGCGCCGACGAGCGTCTCGGTGCTGTCGATCCGACTCGTCCGGATGAGCGATCGGTACTCGTCGGACCAGCGCTGGTCGCCGATGCCGACCCCGGCCAGGTTGACGACGGCGTCGAGACCGGCCAGGTCGGCCGGGTCGAGTCGGCGTTCGGCGGGATTCCACGAGATCTCGCCGTCGGCGGCCTCGCGGCGGACGATCGGAACCGCGGTGTGTCCGGCGTCGGAGAGCGCCCGTTTGAGCGCCGTGCCGATCAGTCCGGACGAACCAGTGATACCGACGCGAAGAGGAGCGCTCATGGTCACACACTACGGAGCCGTCGATGGCGCCGGATGCAGGTTCGGTTCGCGGTTCAGTCCGGCGTCGTTCGCACCGATGAAGTTGCGGCGGGAAACGTCGGGTCCCCGCCTGCACGGATTGGATACGGTCACCCCACATGAGCGACGACACCCCTTGGCAGCCGCCGAACTCGGACGACGGCACCGACCGTCCGACCGACGGTCCGGGCGACCGGCCCGACGTGTCGCCGTGGTCACGCGAGGGAGCGTCCGCCGTCCCCCCGGCGCCGCACGTACCCGACCCGACACCGGCGGTCGTCCCGCCACCCCCGCCGCCCGGCCAGGCCGGCCCCGATCCGATGTCACCCGATTCGCCGCTCGCTCCGGGAGCCGCCACGGCGCCGACCGCCGAGACCGGGAAGCGCCGCCCATTGCTGGTCGGGCTCGCGGCGTGCGCGATCGTGGCCGTCGGGCTGGCCGCGATCTTCGCAGTGCGCCAGTTCAACGGTGGGACCGCCGGTGGCGCCGGTTCACCCGAAGCGCTCGCCGACGAGATGATGGCTGCGATGGAGGGCGAAGACGTCCTCGGACTGATCGACCTCATGCTGCCCGGCGAGCGGGAGTCGCTCGGCGAACCGATGATCGACACCGTCGCCGAGTTGCAGCGGCTCGAGATCCTGTCGTCCGACATCGACCTCGGCGCGCTCGACGGGTTCGACATCGTGATCGAACAGCACACCACCGAGGTCGAGTCGCTCGGGGTCGACGACGTCGTGATGTTGCACATGTCGGTCGACGCAGCGATCACCGTCGACGGTGACGAGATCCCGATGGGGGCGCTGATCACCGACCGGCTGTCCGAGGACGAACTCGTCGAGATGCGCGGCTCGTCGGTGACCGAGGCCGACACGCTCGAGATGAGCATGGCGGCCGTTCGACACGACGACGCGTGGTACGTGAGTCTGCTGTACACGGCCGCCGAGGCCGCCCGGACCGAAGCCGGTGTCGGGGCGGTGCCGGCCGCGGGCATCGGTGCCGTCGGCGCCGACTCGCCCGAGGGCGTCGTCGACCTCTTCGGTGAGCACCTGGCCGCGTTCGACCTGCGCGGGATGCTGCAGTTGCTCGATCCGGCCGAGGCCGAGGCGCTACAGCGGTACGCGCCCCTGTTCCTCGACGATGCCGAACAGGCGCTCGCCGAGGAATCCGACGGCGTCGAGATCCGTCTCACCGAGACCGATGTCCGTGTCGAGGGCGACGGCTCGGCCCGGACCCTGTTCGTCGACGCCGCCACCATCGAGGCCTCGTACGGCGACGACTCCGTGCGATTCTCGTTCGCGGACGACTGCATCACGGTCGACTACGCCGGACCGAACGGTTCGGAGTCGGCGGAAACCTGTCTCGACCCGGAGGCCACCTCGTCGATGGAGGAGATGACCGGCGTCGACGTTCCCGAATCGGTCGAGGCGTTCGTCGCCGCGTTCACGGAGGCGTTCAGCGACATGGAAGCCGTCGGGCTCGAGGTCCGCGAACGTGACGGTCAGTGGTACGTGAGCCCGATCGCCACCGGGAGCGAGGCGATGCTGGCCGTGCTGCGAGCGCTCGACCGCGACGAACTCGACACCTTGATCGACCTGGGCACCGACGCCGCGGGCGACTTCATCGACCTGGCGTTCGGATTCGTCCCCGGCGTCGTCGGCGGCGACGACTGGGCCGACGACGACTGGGCCGACGACGACTGGGCCGAGGAAGGTGAGTGGTCGGAGTACGAGGAATCCGCGGTCGACCAGTGCTACTCGATCGACGACGCTGCCGAGGCGACCGTGTGTTTCGAGACCGAGATCGCCGCCGGCAACGCCGAGGACTGGGAGATGCCCGTCTCGCTGCTCGCACCCGAGTGCGGCCTGACCGAGCTGTTGTGGTCGGGCGACGTCTACGGGCTGAGCGACGACGAGTTCACGGCCGCCATGACCGAGGCGGCGCCGTGCTTCGACGCGCTCGTCGCCGACGGGTACGACCAATGGCTGGTGCCGTACGAGGTCGACAACATCGAGTGCTTCGAGGGTCGCAACCCGTACTCGGTCTTCGACGACGAGTACAGCGACCGGGTGTTCGACTGCGCCTTCGCCACCGATACCGACGACGCCTGACGTCCCGCCGCTCGGCGTCACGCTCGGCCCGACCGCCTCACGACGTCGGATCGCTCGGCGTCAGGTGGTGGCCTGGCCGAGGATGCCGTCGAGCGTCGCTTCGTCGACCGCACCGGCGATCGTCTGGACGTCGCCGTTCGGCAGGACGATGGCGATCGCCGGCTGGTAGGCCACCCCGAACCGGGTGAAGATGTCGGCGTTCGTGTCGTCGATCTGCGGGAAGCTCAGGTCGTAGCGATCGGCGAAGTCGACGTACTGACCGGTGTCACCGGACCACGCCACTCCGACGAACGACACCTCGCCGTCCCAACGTTGCTTGGCCTCCTCGACCGAGGGGGCTTCACGATTGCAGGTGCTTCACCACGGGGCCCAGAACCACAGCAGCACCGGTCGGCCGGCGTAGGCGCCGAGCTCGATCTCGTTGCCGTCGATGGTGGTTGCCGACACGTCGAGGATCGGCGGCACCGCCACCGGCGCCTCGGTCGGCGTCGGTGCAGGCTCGTCGGCGGGCTGGCTCGCGGGCTCGTCCGCCGGCTCCGCCGGTTCGCCGGCGGGCTCGTCGGCCGGTTCCGACGGTTCGTCGGCGGGCTCCGCAGCGGACTCGTCGGCCGGTTCCGCAGGTTCGCCGGCGGGTTCGGTCGCCGGCTCGTCGGCCGGCTCGTCCGCCGGCGTCTCGACCGGCGCCTCCGTCTCGACCTGCGCATCGGAGTCGCCGCCACCCGAGCACGCCGCGAGCACGATGGTGCCGGCGGCGGCGAACGCAGTGAGGCGACGGGCGATCACGGCGACCAGAGTAGCGGTGGGGTGCGGCACGGTGGGCGCGACGCCGGCCTCGTTTCGTACTTGTTCACAGGTCGCCGGCCCGTCCCGGCGACCCGCCGTTAGCCTCCGAGCGCGTGAAGACCCGGACCCTGCTGCTCCTCGCGCTCGCCTGTGGTCTCGCGATCATGCTCGCCGGGGCGGTGTTCTTGTTCCAGCTCGCCGGTCAGGACGACGTCTCCGAGGCCGTGCCGATCGGCGAGGCGGTCGAGGTCGGCGATCTCACCGTCGAGGTCGAGGCCGCCGACGAGTCGGGCGGCATCTTGCGTGTCGGGATCCGCGTCGCCGGTGTCGACGACCCCGACGGAGCCGCCGGGTTCCGCCTGATCGCGTCGGGCCGACCGATCGCTCCCACCGACACCGACGCTCCCGACGCGTGCACCGCGACGACCGTCGCCGAGATCGTCTGCGTCGTACGGTTCGACGTCTCGTCGGCCGACGGGAGTTCGCGCGTCTTGTTCTACGAACGAGGAGAAGAACAGGCTCGGTGGGTGCTGTCGTGACCGCCGTCACGGTGTGGTGGTGGCACGACCACCACCGTCGTGCAGTTACCGGTTGGTAGGGCCGATACGGTGAACGCCGTGAGCAACACGTTCGATCTGGTGGTGATCGGTGGCGGCCCCGGCGGCTACGCAGCTGCGTTGTACGGGGCGTCGGCCGGTCTGCAGGTGGCCCTCGTCGAGAAGGATGCGCTCGGAGGCACGTGCCTCAACCGTGGCTGTATCCCGGCGAAGGCATTCCTCGAGACGGCAGCCGTCAAGCGGCACGTCGAGCACAGCGCCGACTTCGGCATCGAGTCGAGCGCCCCCACGGTCGACTTCGCCGTCACCCAGGCCCGCAAGCAGAAGATCGTCGCCGGCCTGGTCGGCGGTATCGGTGCGATGTGCAAGGGCCGCAAGGTCGAGGTGTTCAACGGTGTCGGATCACTCGGCGCCGATCGCACCGTGACCGTCCAGATGAACGACGGCGGCACGGAGACGATCACCGGCACCAACGTCTTGTTGGCCACGGGCTCGGTACCCCGTCTCATCCCGAACTTCGAGCGTGGCGGCCCGATCATGACGAGCGACGAGGTCCTCGACCTCGAGCACGTGCCCGGCCGTGTGGCCGTGATCGGCGGCGGTGCCATCGGATGCGAGTTCGCCTCCACCTTCGCCGACCTCGGCGCAGAGGTCACGATCCTCGAGGGCCTTCCGAAGATCCTCCCCGGTCTCGACAACGACGTCGCCAACGTCGTCGTGCGCTCGTTCAAGAAGAAGGGCATCACCATCAAGACCGGCGTGATGGTCAACGGCCACACCCCGAACGACAGCGGCGGCACCACGGTGGCGTTCGGTGACGGCGAGTCGGTCGAGGTCGACGCCGTGATCGTGTCGGTCGGTCGGCGCCCCTTCGCCGACCAGCTCGGTCTCGACGGCACGGCCGTCACGGTGAGCGAGCGTGGTTTCGTCGAGGTCGACGAGTTCTGCCAGACCGGTGAGCCGGGCGTCTACGCGATCGGTGACCTGATCGACACGCCCCAGCTCGCTCATGTCGGCTACGCCGAGGCGGTCATGGTCGTCAAGCATCTGCTCGGCGAGTCGCCGATGCCGGTCATGTACGACCGGGTGCCGTGGGCCATCTACTGCCACCCCGAGGTGGCATGGGCCGGTCCCGGCGAGGATGCGTGCAAGGAGGCCGGCCTCGACGTCGTCGTGGCGAAGCACCCCTACAAGTTCAACAGCCGTGCCCAGATCGTCGGTGAGACCGAAGGCATGGTGAAGGTCGTCGCGAAGAAGAACGCCGACGGCACCGCCGGTCAGGTCCTCGGCGTCCACATGGTGGGCCCGTGGGTGACCGAGCAGCTCTCCGGCGGGTACCTTGCAGTGAACTGGGAGGCCACGGTCGACGAGGTCGCCGAGTTCATCCAACCGCACCCGAGCCTGTCCGAGCTGTTCGGTGAGACGATGCTCTCACTCACCGGTCGCAACTTCAACGGCTGATCCCCGCTCACCACCACCACGACCCAGAGGACTCCCAAGAACATGGCAGACGTCACCCTTCCCCAGCTCGGTGAAACCGTCACCGAAGGAACGATCACGCAGTGGTTCAAGCAGGTCGGCGACTCCGTCGCCGCCGACGAGCCGTTGTTCGAGGTCAGCACCGACAAGGTCGACACGGAGGTGCCGTCGCCCGTCGCCGGCACCGTCACCGAGATCCGCGCCGCCGAGGGCGACACGATCGAGGTCGGCACCGTCGTGGCCGTCGTCGGCGACGACGCCGGCGCTGCCCCGGCCCCGGCCCCCGAACCGGCCCCCGAGCCCGCAGCAGCGCCGGCTCC
>JBPEWX010000595.1:0-13844 GCA_052032235.1 Ilumatobacter sp.
AGGTCACCGGCCCCGACGGCATGGTGACGGTCGACGTGCCGCTCCCCGACAACCTCACCCGCTACCGGGTGATGGCCGTCGCGGTCGACGGCGTCGAACACTTCGGCAAGGGCGAGTCGACCATCACCGCCCGCCTCCCACTGATGGCTCGCACCTCGGCGCCGCGCTTCTTGAACTTCGGTGACCAGTTCGAACTGCCCGTCACCCTCCAGAACCAGACCGACGAACCCCTCGACGTCGACGTCGTGGTGCAGGTGTCGAACCTGTCGCTGTCGGGCCCGTCGGGCAAGCGGGTGACCGTGCCGGCGAACGACCGGGTCGAGGTGCGGTTCCCGGTCGAGACCATCGACGTCGGAACCGCCCGCGTCCGTGTCGCCGCGGTCAGCGGCGACTTCGCCGACGCCAACGAGATCACGATGCCCGTGTACACGCCGGCGACCAGTGAGGCGTTCGCCGTCTACGGCACGCTCGACGACGGCGCGATCGGCCAACCCGTGGCGACGCCGACCGACGTGATCCCCCAGTTCGGCGGGTTCGAGATCGGCACGTCGTCGACCGCCGTCCAGTCCCTCACCGACGCGGTCCTCTACCTCGAGGACTACGACTACCAGTCGTCCGACGGCTACGCCTCGCGGATCATGGCGGTCGCCGCGTTGCGCGACGTGCTCGAGGCGTTCGACGCCGCGGGCCTCCCGCCGACCGCCGAACTCGAGCAACGGGTGGCGAGCGACCTCACTCGTCTCACCGCCCTCCAGAACGACGACGGCGGCTTCCCGTACTGGCAGCGCGGTCGCGACTCGATCCCGTGGAACTCCGTCCAGGCGACGCACGCCCTGGTCCTCGCCGACCAGGCCGGCTACGTGGTGTCGGCCTCGGCGCTCGACCGGGCGTTGGCCTTCCTCGCCGAGATCGAGGCGCACATCCCGGCCGACTACCCCGACGACGTCCGCAACACGGTCATCGCCTACTCGCTCTTCGTCCGCAACGAGGCGGGGCAGGGCGACGCCCGCGAGGCCGCCGATCTCTTCGTCGATGCCGGTGACGAGCTGGGCCTCGACGCCTTGGCCTGGATCTGGCCGTCGGTCACCGACCCCGATCTGCGGACCCTGATCGAGCTCCGATTCGCGAACAGCGTCACCGAGACGCCGGGTGGCGCCACCTTCCCGCTCGATTACGGCGAGGGCGACTACCTGATCGCCCATTCCGAGCGCCGCTCCGACGGCATCATCCTCGATGCCCTCATCACCGAGCAGCCCGACAGCGACCTGATCCCCAAGGTCGTCAGCGGACTCCTGTCGCGGCAGGAGAACGGCCGCTGGAACAACGCCCAGGAGAACTCGTTCATCCTGCTGGCGATGCATCGCTACTTCGAGACCTTCGAGGACGTCGACCCGGCATTCGTGGCTCGGGCGTGGCTCGGCGACACCTACGTGGCCGAGAGCGAGTTCGAAGGCCGCACGACCGAGCAGGTGTCGACGCTGATCCCGATGTCGGAGTACGCCCAGCTCACCACGACCGACGACGCCGCCGACCAACTCTTCGTGCTGTCGAAGGACGGCGAGGGCCGTCTGTACTACCGCCTCGGCCTGAACTATGCGCCGGCCGACCTCCGACTCGACCCCCGCGACGAGGGATTCGTCGTCGAGCGATCGTACGAACCGATCGGCGACGACGACACCGTCACGCGCGACGACGACGGCACCTGGCGCATCGCTCCGGGTGCGACGGTGCGGGTGCGGGTGACGATGGTCGCCGACGCCCGACGGACCCACGTCGCCTTGATCGACCCGCTCCCCGCCGGCTTCGAACCGCTCAACCCGGCCTTGGCCGTGACCGGTGACGTCGCCCCCGACGAACCCGACGACGCCGACGTCGAGCCGCTGACGAGGCCGACGTGGTGGTGGACCTGGTTCGAGCACCAGAACCTGCGCGACGACCGCGCCGAGGCGTTCACGACGTACCTCGACGGCGGCACGTACGAGTACACGTACCTCGCTCGCGCCACGACCCCCGGCACCTTCGTGGTGCCGCCGACCAAGGCCGAGGAGATCTACTCCCCCGAGGTGTTCGGCCGCTCGGCGACCGACACCGTCGTCGTCGGCTAGGCGTTCGGCTTCGGCGCGTCCGGGTCGGGGTGCAGGTCGGACGCCGTCCCTTCGCTCTCGTCGGGCCGGAGCCGGTCGCGGTCGTCGTCGCCCGGTTGGTCACCCGCGAACTTCTTCGCGGCGTCGTCGACCTTCTTCAGGTGACCGGCGTACTTGCCGCCGGTCTTCTTGTCGATCGTGTCCGTGGCCTTGCCGACGGTGGAGCTGATCTTGTCCTTGTTCTTCTCCGCCAGTCGCTTGGCCTTGTCGATGTTCTTCTTGCTGAACAGGCTCATGATCGCACTGTACGCCCGATTCAGGGTTCGACGACCGGGAACATCGACATGAAGACGTCGAGATGTCCGAACACGGCACGGACGGCGTCGGCGTCACCGACGACCGTCACCCGGCCACCGTCGATCGCCTCGTCGATCGTCAACTCGGCCGACCCGATCTCGACCAGCACCGACCGGTCGAACGAGGCGGTGGCATCGGCGTCGGTCACGTGCCCGCGCGACGTGCTCATCGCCCGATTCGAGATCGACACCTTCCAGTCGGGGCCGTCGGCGTCGACCGTGTCGCCGATGCGCATGTTGACCGTCACGTCGACGCCGCCGACCTCGTCGGCTTTCAACCGCACGGCAGCGGCGTCCATCAGCTGTTCGATGGTCATCGCGTCGAGGTAGCCGCGACGCATCGCCGGACTGCCGACAGGGCTGCCGTTGCGCAGCTCTTGGGCGCCGTACAGGAAGGCGTTGCGGAACGTCGCCGACTCGCTCTGGTACCCCAGCTGTTCGAAGGCGTCGGCCTGGAGTTCGCGCGCCGCCTCGTTGGACGGATCGCTGAAGACCAGATGGTTGACGACCTCGACGACCCAGCGGTAGTCACCGCGATCGAACGCGTCGCGGGCCTTCGCGAGCAGTGCATCGGGACCACCGGCGAGGTCGACGTACCGCTCCCCCACCTCCGTCGGCGGCAGCTTCCACAGGTTCGCCGGGTTGCCGTCGTACCACGACAGGTAGCGCTGGTACACCGCCTTGACGTTGTGGGCGAGGTGCCCGTAGTACCCCGTCGTGTGCCCCTCGGTGCGCAGCTCGGGTGGCAGCTCGAGATCGTCGGCGATCTCGAGCGGCGTCATGCCGTGATTGGCGCGCCGCATCGTCTGGTCGTGGATGTAGCGGTACATGTCTCGCTGTTTGCGGAGGAAGCCGACCACGTCGTCGTTGCCCCACCGCGGCCAGTGGTGCGATGCGAACATCAGCCCGCTCTGCCCGCCGAACAGATCGATCGCCTCGCCGATGTATTTCGACCAGGCGAGGGAGTTGCGGGCCTGTGCGCCGCGGATCGGGATCAGGTTGTGCATGTTGTGCGAGCAGTTCTCCGCCATGCACAGCCAGCCCTGGCCGGGGCCGATCCGATCGGGGAAGAAGAAGTTCATCTCCGCCGGGGCCTCCGCCTCCGGGGTCATCTGGAACACGATCCGGACCCCGTCGACCACCATCTCCTGGCCGGTGTGGGTGATGTCGTGGGTCGGTGCGAGCAGCCCGGGCGGCGAGAGCGGGATCGCCTTGCCGAGTCCGCAGTCGACGTGCCCCTGCGGACCGGGCGGCAGCAGCGGACCGAACTGGAACAGGGCCCGACGGGTCATCGCGTAACCGGCGATCACGTTCTCGTTGACGACCTCGTACAGGAAGTGCTCGGGCGCGATGATCTGGCAGTCGCCGGCGTCGACGGCCTCCTTGCTCGTCACGCCCAGCACGCCGCCGAAGTGGTCGGTGTGGGAGTGCGTGTAGATCACGGCGGTGACGGGTCGCTCCCCCAGGTGCTCGTTCGCGAGCGCCAGGCAGTCTCGTGCGCAGCCTTCGACGGTGAGGGGGTCGACGACGATCCATCCGGTCTTCCCCTCGATGAAGGTGATGTTCGAGATGTCGTAACCGCGTGCCTGCCAGATGCCGGGGCCGACCTCGAACAAACCGTGGATGTTGTTGAGCTGCGCCTGCCGCCACAAGCTCGGGTTCACGGTGTCGGGGTTGTCACTCCCCTGCTCGATGAAGTCGTACTTCGACACGTCCCACGCGACACCCCAGGCGCCCTCGATCCGTCCCGTCGGGTGCTGCGCGACGAGCCCACGCGATGCCCGCTCGAAATCGACGGGATCCATGCCCAGCGCTCGGGCGGCGTTCGCGGCGCGGGTGTGTTCGGACGCTGGCTTCGGCGACGTCGGCATGTCCCGAGTCTGGCCGATCGGGTCGTCATCACGGAGTGTCGGGCGGAACGTCGCAGGCGGCGATCTCGTCGAAGTGACCGGGTGTGGTCGGGTACGCCTTGCCGTTGTTGCCCTTCGTGTCCTGTTTGTACACGAGCGCCAGCTCGCGATACGCCGACGACGCGGCGTCCTGGACGTCGGCGATCGACGACCCGACGCCGGAGTCGAACGCCAGGACCTCGATGAACGCCTCCATCTGCGGTGAGCGGGCCCGCTGATCGTTGAAGCCGCCGTAGTCGGGATCGCAGTGCGTGTAGAGGTTGAAGGCGCCGGTCCAGTCCCACATCCGGTCGCCGGCGTTGGGTCCCGGGTCGGTCACGTTGCCCTGCATCACGTCGCGGTCGAACCCGCCGTAGATCCAATCCGTGCCGTGATGGTGCTGGTCGAACTCGGCACCACCGTCGGCGGTGCCGTCGGTGTACGGCTCGGTCATCTCGAACCACGCCGCGGGGTCGTCGGTCCCGTATGGCGCGTCCGCGCCCTGCCTCGGCTTGTAGTCGAGCACGTCGGCGCCGCCGGTGATCACCCCGGTGTCGTTCGACGGATCACCGCCGCGACCACCGAACAGCCGGTCGACGTGCACGTAGTCGGTCCCGAGGTCGGGTGTCCCTGCGGCGTCGCCGTAGCCGCCCCACATCACGTCGGATCCGTGGCTGCCGAAGAGGTAGTCACCGCCCTGGTCACCGTTCATCAGGTCGTCCCCCCAGGCGCCGTGCATCGAGTCGTGGTCGGGACCGCCTCGCATCCGGTCGTCGCCGCCTTCGTCGATCCCCGCTGCGACCAACGGGACGTCGGTCGCACCCGGTACCGGACCGCCGACCGAGCCGGCGACGTCGACATCGAGGTCGACGCGCCGGTCGAACCTGCCGGTCGTGAAGTACCGGACCCCGGTGAGGAACGGTGGCCCGTTGTAGTTCTGGACGACGTCGGGCGAAGCGAACAGTGCGTCACCGGCGCCCAGTTCGGAGTTGAGGATGCTGCCGCGGTCGCCGATCATGGCGTCTTCACCCGTGCCGCCGTACATCGTGTCGTCGCCGAGTTCGCCGATCAGGTCGTCGTCGTCGGCCTGACCGCGGAGCAGGTCGTCGCCGTCCTGCCCCCAGATCGCGTCGTCGCCGTCGTTGCCGTCGAGCGCATCGTCGCCGAACTCGTCGGTCGAACTCGTGCCGGGATCGAGCTGGGTGGCCGTGCGGAAGATGCGTTCCTTGGCACCGTCGCCGACGTGCAGCTGGTATGCCGAGTTCACGATCCACCGTTCGAGCGTGCCGTTGTCGCCGAGGATGAAGTCGTCCTCACCGTCGCCCTGGACGTCGTCGTCGCCGTCGCGGTGCGTCACGTTCGAACCGCCGACGAGGTCGTCCTCACCGTGGACGCCGACGGCACCATCACGATCGGTGCCGGTGCTCACGAGACCGCTGCCGCCCCACTCGTCGTTCGCTTCGATGCCCGGCGTCGGCACGGTGTAGGGAGCGAGGTCGCCGAACAGGTCGTCGGCACCACCGTTGCCCTCGACCGTGTCGTCGTGATCACCACCGCTGACCCAGTCGTCGCCGTCCTGCCCGAACGCTGCGTCCTGATCGGCCCCGCCCGAGATGACGTCGACGCCGAACCGGCCCGCGGTCCCCTCGTCGCGGTCGAGCAGGACGACCAGTCGATCGGTTCCGACACCGAGCCACCATCCGGGCACGCTGTCGGTGTGATCGGTGGTGAAGTACGCCATCGCGAGCGTCGCTGCGTACTGCCCGCTGGCACGCGTCCCCGGCGTGTCACGCACGACGAATGCGTTGTCGCCGGTGATCACATCGGCCTGGCCACCGCCGAAGATGGCGTCGTCGCCGTCGGGGTCGCCCAGATCGGCCGGATCGACACCGGGGCCGACGTCGGGGCGACCGTCGATCGAGGCGTAGAAGCTCGACCCGCCGATCAGGTCGTCCTCGCCACCGTTGCCCTCGAGCCAGTCGCCGTCCTGGTTGCCCTGGACGAAGTCGTCGTCGGCGTTGCCCTGCACCAGGTCGGAGCCGCCCTGGCCGTACATGCGGTCGCTGCCACCGTTGCCTTGCATGTGGTCGCCGCCGCTGACGGCGTCGAGCGTCCCGTCGGGGTCCTTCTCCCGGTCGAGCAGGGTGACGGTCCGCTTGCGGGCGTCCGGCACGACCTCGTCGATCGCCCAGTCGCTCCCGTCGACGATGCGATCGATGTCACCGTTGTCGCCGAGCATCACGTCGTGGTCGCCGTTGCCCTGCATGATCGTCTCGCCCACGTCGGCGCGCGGATCGTCGGACCGAGTCCACGACGACGAGCCGCCGATCATGTCGTCCTGGTCACCGTCGCCGGATTGGACGCCGGCCATGTTGCCGTACATCGAGTCCTGGCCGCCGTTGCCCTCCAGGTAGTCGTCGCCGAGGTTGCCGAGCACGACGTCGTCACCGGCCCCGCCGAACGCATGGTCGTCGGCGGCGCCGCCCCGGATCGTGTCGGCGCCGCCGGCCGGGTCGCCGTCACCGACGACGTCCGGACCGGGCAGGGTGAGATCGACGTCGTAGACGGGCGCCCCGCCCGGCCACTGCCCGGTCGCCGAACCCGGCGTGATGAAACCGAGGTCGCCGACGAGGTAGTCCTCGTCCTCGTCGCCGTACATGACGTCGCCGCCGAGCTGTCCGTACAGGCGGTCCTGTCCGGCGTTGCCGTTGATCAGGTCGGCGCCGAAGACGTCGAACGCTGCCACGGCGGTCATGTCGACCGTGCCGTCGATGTTGACGAGGGCGTTGTCACCGGCGATCACGTCGTCGCCGTCATTGCCCTGCAAGGTGTCACCGCTGGCGTCCGCCGGGTCGGTGGCTCGATCTCGCGCATCGTCGAAGTCGACCGGCGCCATCGCCGAGTCGAACAGCTGCGGGCGGCTGCTGGACCCGCCGGCGATCCGGTCGGGCCCGTCGTTGCCCTCGATGTCGTCGTTGCCGTCGTTGCCCTCGATCAGATCGCGGCCGTCGTCACCGAACAGCTGGTCGTCCTGGTTCCCACCGAAGATGCGGTCGTTCGCCGCGCCGCCGCGCATCAGGTCGCCACCGCCGACCGTCGGGTCGTCCACGTTGTACAACGTGACATCACGGATCGTCACCGTCGGGTCCTCGGGCTCGCCGGCGTCTCCGACGGGTCGTGCGATCTCGCCGTTGTCGCCGACCATGACGTCGGCCAGCGCGCCGCCGATCATGATGTCGGCGCCGTCGAGCGCACCGGACATCGAGCTGCCGCCGATCATGTCGTCCTGACCGCCGTCGCCGAACATCACGTCGGCGTCGCCGTTGCCTTCCATGTAGTCGTCGCCGGCGTTGCCGTACATCAGGTCGACGGCGCCGTTGCCGTACATCTCGTCGTCGCCGCTGTCGCCGAACATGGTGTCGGTGTCGGCGTTGCCCTCCATGTAGTCGGCGCCCTTTCCGCCGCGGACCGGGTTGTCGGCACCGTCGTTGCCGAAGATGACGTCGTCGCCGTCCTGGCCGTCGATGTCGTCACCGCCGTCCTCACCCCAGATGGCGTCGCCGCCGTCGCCACCGCGGATCGTGTCGGGTCCACCGGATCCGACACCGACGTTCGACACGAGCCCGACGAGGGGGCCGGCTGCCGCACGCCCGGCCTTGTCGGTGTCGGACTGCTGGGTGATCGTGGCGTCGTCACCGACGATGAGATCGAAGCCGGCGTCGCCGAACAGTGAGTCGCCCGCGCCGCCTCCGGAGATGTCGTCGTTGCCCTCGTCGCCGTGGATCGTGTCGACGTCCGCATTGCCGTTCAGGAAGTCGTGGCCCCAGTTGCCGGTGATCGAGTCGTTGCCCGTGCCGCCGAAGGCGTCGTCGTTGCCGCCGGACGTGTCGACCTGGGGGTCGGCGTCGGTGTCGGTTTCGGTCGTCTCGGGACCGAGGTCGCCGTCGATCAGATCGGCGCCCTGGTTCCCACAGAGCAGATCGTTCCCGGAGCCACCGAACAGTTCGTCGTCGCCGTGGCCGCCGTACACGATGTCGTTGCCGTCGCCGCCGCTCACCTTGTCGCCGTCGTCGCTCGGGTCTCCGTACGACACCGTGTCGCCGGCACACACCCCCGGGTCGGTGAAGCCGGCCGGCTTCTCGTCGCCGAAGACCTTGTCGTTGCCGGTGCCACCTTCGACCGTGTCGGGGCCTTCGCCACCGGCGAGATCGTCGTCACCGTCCGTGCCACCGGCTGTCTCGGTGCCGGGCCCGCCCTGGACGAGGTCGGCGCCGGCGCCACCGTCGGCGGTGTCGTTCCCCGGGCCACCCTGGATGGTGTCCTCGTCGTCGCCACCGGAGAGCTGGTCGTTCCCCTCGTCGCCGTTGATCGTGTCGTTGCCGGCGTTGCCGTTGATGATGTCGCCGCCCGGGCCTCCCTCGAGCCGGTCGTCGCCGCCGTTGCCGTTCAGTGTGTCGACGGCATCACCGCCGACGAGCACATCGTTGCCCTCGCCGCCGCTGAGGGTGACGCCGATCGAGAACGGGATCTCCGTGTTGTCCGGCGTCGCCCCGTCGGGCTGATCGTCGGGATTCTCCGGTGGTTCCTCCTGGTCCCCGCCGGGCAGCATCAGCAACTCGTCGTCGCCGTCGGCCGCATCGGCCGAGATGGCCGTGATCGCGGTGCCGCTGTCGAACTCGCCACCGGTCCCGTACGTCTGGTACACGCCGAATGCGCTCACGGAGAAGCCACCGTCGGCGTTGATCGGCCGGACGGTGAACGACTCGTCGATCTGGTCCTCGGCGATGTTGCGCTGGCCGGCGCGAGCCCCCACGTTCAGGACGAGCGTGCTGCCCTGCACCTCCGCCAGCACCGGCTTGGGCGGCTCGCACTTGCCCGAGAAGTTGAGGAGTTCGAGTTCGAGGATCGTGAAGTCGAACCGCAGCTCGACGAGGAACAGGTCGAGTTCGACGAACGCCTTGATGAACGCCTCGAGCTTGCCCGAGATGTCGAACAGGCAGATCGGGTTCTGCAGCTTGTTGAAGATCTCCTCGATGCGGAGCTTGCCGTCCGGGTCGGGTGAGTCGTCGAGGTTGAGGTCGACGGTGATGCGCAGCCCGGCGACGATGCCGGCCGACGCGATGCCGAGTGTCACCCCGGCCTGGGCGTACACCTCGCCGATGAAGCTGACCTCGGGCACGTCGACACCGTTCGCGTCGAGGTCGTCGATGAAGATGCCGTCGAACAGATAGAGCCCGGAGCCGCCGGAGAGCACCTTGCGCAGACCGCTGGTGTCGTAGCCCACCGCGAATCGACCCTTGACGGTGACCGAGCCGCCCACACCGATACCGATCGGCACCGGTCCGACCATGATCGGCGGGAAGTTGTAGCTGAAGCCGGCGGAGGCCTCGAGCGGGCCGAAGTCGTACCGCACCAGCGTGATGTCCTGGCCGAGCAGCAGTCCGAACACCTGGCTCGGGTTGTCGAGGAACGGGAACGTCAGGCCCGGCACGCCGAACGTTCCGGGCAGATCGGCCTTCGTCGACGGGGGTGCCTTCGCCGACTCCGTCGCGAGGTTCGACGACCCGCCGATCGGGTTCATCGCCAGGAGTGACTGGGTGGCGGCGTTGCTGTTCTCGACGAGCGACGCTGCACTCGTCGGGCCCTGCGTCTCGCGGGCCCCGGACGCGTTCACGTCGAACGCGCCGCCCGCACCGCCGCCGCCCAGCGGGAAGTAGCCGGTCCCCGACAGCGGTGTGTTCACGAACGAGATGAACGCCGCGATGCTCTGGATGAGCGACAGGTCGTTGCCCGAGATGACCTCCATCAGTCCGAGCAGGGTGACCGGCGGCTGACCGACGAGTTCGGCCAGGTCACTGACGACCGGGATGGGGGCCGTGAGGGTGTCGATGATCGGCTGGAACGGGCCGGTGTACCGACGGATCTCGCTCGCGATCGGCTCGATGAACTCGGTGATCAAGGGTCCGACGTCGAGATGCAGGTCGTCGAACGAGACGGCGAGGGGTGTCGTCTCGGTGGACCCGTCGAATCCCCACGCCAGGTCGAACGTACCGACCACGCTCGGGAATCCGGCGCTCTGTCCGCCGGCGATCCCGGTGCGGAACAGCAGGTCGACGTTGGCCTCGATGTCGACGACGGGTTCGAGGCTCACATCGGCGGCGTTGTTGAACCCGAGCGTGTCCTCCGAGCCGTTCGTCAGGTCGAGGCCGACCTCGATCTCGACCCCGGTGGGATCGGCGTCGGAGTCGTTCGCGTTGACGCTCAGGAAGGCGATCTGGCCGCTGAGGCAGCGGTCCTGGGAGTAGTCGGCGATCCCGAGTTCGGCCGGCGGCGCCGCACCGCACTCGCCCGGGGCGCTCCCGAGGCCGACGCCGGCGGTGAGCGCCAGCTCGGTGTCGCCGCGTGAGCTGCCGGCCGGCGCCGACACCCCGAGGTAGGGCCCCTCGCTCCGACTGAGACCGAGATCGACGACGTAGTGCCACGTCGCCTCGGGTGCGATGGATCCGGCGAGCCGGAGGGGCACGCCGTCCATCCCGAGATCGAACGGCAGCTCCTGGATCTCGGCGATCTGGCCGATGGCGAAGATGACGCGCAGGTCCTGGATCGCCAGCGTCGATCCGCTGTCGGCGGTCGTACATCCGCCGCAGTCGACGATCACCTCGATGTCGGTGGCCGCAGTGATGGCGGTGCCGTCCGGCTTCAGGAGCAACCCGGACCCGCTGAGTTCGTCGTAGATGAAGTTCTGGAGCGCCGTCGTGAGCCCGTCGACCGTGTCGGCGTCGTAGACCGCCGGCGGGATGTTGTCGACGATCGTCTGGGCGACCTCGCGGAGCTTGCCGGCGACGTCGGCGCCGGCGTCGAGGGCGTCACCCACGAGCGGGATCTTGCCGTTGCCGGCGTCACTCGACGCCGTGGCACGGAGGGCCGATTCGACCGAACCGATGATCTCGGGGAGCGCCTTGAGGAGCAGCTCGAGGTCGAGCGCCGCAGCGGCGAGTTGGGCGGCGAGGTCGACCGGGATGTGGGGCGTGATCTGGAACTCGCCACCGACGACGTCGACGACGAGACCGAGATCGGCGACGTACGAGGCGGTCCCACCGGCACCGAGCGCGATCGAGACGCCGGCGCAGCCGAGACCGGTCAGCTCCTGCGTCGTGTCGTCGCCGGGGTCGGCGAGATCGGCGCCGCGGTCGAGCACGATCGTGCCGCAGTTGTTCGTGCCGGTGCCGGAGAACTCGGGGACGAGATAGGTGCCGAGACCGCTCAGGAAGGTCGACAGCTCGACCGGCGCCGTGATGTGTGCCGGTCCACCGACGGTGAGCTGGGCACCGAGCTGCACGGTGCCGAGACCACCACGGTCGTCGCTGGTGTCGTCCGGCGTGGCGTTGTCGTCGACGGCGGAGACGCCGGCGAGCACGGCGAACGGTCCGAAGGCGGCTTCGAAGTCGAGGTCCTCCGCGGCGAACTGTCCCTCCAACTCGAGCATCGTCTCGGGCATCACCCAGACCTCGGGAACACCGCCCGTCAGCGCGAGTGCGATCCGGAGCCGAGCGTTCGCGTCGTAGTTGACGGCGACGTCGCCGTCGCTCGACGCCGAGACCAGCCCGCCGACACCACCCACGTCCGCATTGATCGACGTCGACAGCGGATCGGCATTCGCCGCACCCGGGCAGAGCGCGTCGGCGTTGCATCGGCCGACGACGAGGTCGAGCACGACGACGTCGTTGCCGGCGATCTCGTCGAGGGCAAGATCGAAGCCGTCGCCGAGATCGAGTTTCTCGGCGACGACGTCGGCCAGCGCCTGGATCGAGCCGGGCTGTGCCAGGCTCGGATACTCGGCATCGTGTGGCCCGTCGATGTCGACGAACGCGAGGTCGACCTGGTACCCGTCGTCGCCGTTGCGCTCCGGCAAGGTCGCCCCGGCCGGACCGCTGAAGGTGATGGTGACCACGTCCGACGGGGTGCCGACCGTGGTCGCCGGATCGGCCGGCGGGCTGACGACCGCCGAGAAGCCGGCGGGTGTCTCGGCACTCCAGGCGACATCGGAGGCCGGCTTCGTGTGGAAGGCGTTGCAGTGGATGACGGCCGTGCCACCGCCGTCCAGGACGAGTTCGCTCGGATCGCCCGTGACGGTGCCACCGGTGTGTTCGGTCCCGCACACCACGTCGGCGGCGGGCTGCCGGATCTCGTCGATCGTGCGGCGGATGTCGTCGATCTGGCTCAGCAGCGAGCGGGGCGACACACCGACGACGGGGAGCTCGGTGTCGAGTGCGTCACCGAGGCCGGCGCCGCTCACGTTGTCGATCGCGGCGACGATCTGGTCGAGCTGATCGAGCAGTGCTTCGAGCATGGCGAGTGGCGAGCTGAGTTCGACGCGATACAGGTCGTCCTGTTGCCAGGTGTTGTCGTCGCCGCCCGCGAGGGCGCCGTCGCACGTCACCGTCGTCGCCGTCACCGCAGCGATCTCGCACGACGAGCCGTCGGTGAGGTTCGTGACCCGCGAACCGACGGCGGTCGCACTGAAGTTCGGTGATCCGGCTCCGGTGAGCACCGCGGCGGAGTCGGCACCGGTGTGGGTGCCGAACAGGTTCGGCACGGGGTTGAAGTTGGCGAAGGCCTCGGCGAACGCTGTTCGACCCGATGCGTCGACGACCGGTTGTCCGACGAGGACCGGATCCCAGGTCACCCCGGCCGACGCGGACGCGAACTCGACGCCGTCGAGCAGCCCCTTGGCCGACACCGAGCCGGCGAACGCGAGATTGAGATCGGATGCGTTCGTCCGACCGACGATGTCGAACAACAGCTCACGCAGCGAGATCGCGTTCGGCACGGTGACGCCGTCGAGCTTCAGGTCGTGACCCGGCTCGAGATCGATCGCGAACACAGGTGCGCCGGGGTCGCTCTTCGAGAGCCCGAACGAGCCGACCTCGGCCTCGACCTCGAGATAGCCCACCCGGCCCGTGAGCTTCGGTGCGGGGTTCGACAGACCGAACGTCGCATCGTCGACGACGAACTCGTGGAGACCGGGGTCGACCTCGACGAAGAAGAGGTTGAGCGCGTCGGCGCACGGCCCGGTGGTGACCGACGGATCGGGGCAGTCACCGTCGCCGACGGTGACCTGATCCCACTCGTCGGGCGGCAGCAGGAACACGCCGGCGGTGAGATCGATCGCCACCGTGCCGGCGTCGGCGGTCACGCCGCCCGACTCGGCCTGGAGGCCGGCGATACCGGTCCCGGCTTCCAACTGGTCGCCGAAGTTGATCGGGAACTCGACCGGGTCGGGATCGAACGACTTCGCCAGGTCGATCCGGACGGCGTGGTCGTCGGGCGTGTAGCTGATGAGATCGGCCGGGTCGGCGTCGAATCCCCCGAGCGCGTCGAGTTCGACCGCCAGCTCCTGCAGCGACGACGGCGGCAGGGTGCTCGTCCGCGCCTCGTTCGCACCGGGGTCGGGCACGCCGTCGTTGTCGCCGTCGAACGTGGCGGTGTAGGCAACGTCGACGTCGAAGTCGCCC
>JBPEWX010000596.1:0-1968 GCA_052032235.1 Ilumatobacter sp.
CACGGGAACAATCGGGTCAGTACCGCCGCCGACAGGTCGTCACTCGGCCGGAACGCGCGGCCGACACCACGTGCCGCGTCGTCGGTGTGGATCAGCATCTCGTCGCACGCCATCGCCGCGAACCCGGACGGATCGGCGGCACCCATCGGATGGAACCCACGAACGGTGTCGGGCGTCGTCGCGATCACCCCGGCGACCACGCGTGCGTAGGCGACCAACGTGTCGAGCAACGATCCGTTGGCGACGTCGGTCTTGACCCGGTGCTCGACCGGCTCGAGGTCGTCGCCACCGGCCGCCAGGTCGATCGCGTACCAGAGGCAGCCCTCGGCGGCGTGCGCCACCACCTCGCCGACCGTCATCTCCATGTCGGGGATCGGTACCGACCAGTCGCCGTGCACTTCGCCGCTCAGGAACCGAGCGCACTCCTTCGCCGCCTGTCGTACTGCTTCGGCCCCGATCGTCCCCATGCCGGGGATCGTACGTGCCGTCAGGCGGTGGTCGGTTCGGGCAACTGACCGGGGGCGAGGACGATGTCGTCGAAGCGGAGCTTGGCGAGGCGGAGCCAGGTGAGGGGCTTGATCACGAACCAGCCGGGGTCGATCTGATGCCGGCGGTGGGCGAAGCGGGCCGACGTGGGCGCGGCGTGGTGGTTGTTGTGGAACCCCTCGCCGGCGGTGAGGAACGCCAGCCATTGCAGGTTGGTCGCCGAGTTGCGGTACGGCCGCCGCCCGAAGTGGTGGCCGATCGCGTTCACCGCCGCCGAACCGCCGAGGTAGTAGTTGATGTGCACGAACGACGCGATGAGTGCGACCTGCCAGCCGAACACGACCAGCAGCAACGTGAAGCCGAGCGTCAGGCCGAGCCACTGCCGGTCGAACAGCCAGCGGTCCCAGCGAGTCGGCGCCAGATCCTTGGCGTAGCGGCGGATGTTCTCCTCGTCGTGGGCGGCGGCGCGGTACATCGACAGGTTCTTCACCTGCACCGTGAACCAACCCGACACGGCGGGGGAGTGCGGGTCGTCGGGCGTGTCGGTGAAGGCGTGGTGCTTGCGGTGCACCGCCACCCACTCCCGCACCTTGATCCCGGTGCTCAACCACAGCACGGTCTTGAAGCCGGCGTGTGCGGGTCGGGAGAACTGGATCGCACGATGCGACAGCCCTCGGTGTAGGTACACGGTGGTGCAGAGGTTGGCGAGGGTGGTGACGGCAACGCCGACGACGACTGCGAGCAAGATGGTGGTCACGACGCCCACCGTAGCGGGGCTACCTACCGGTCGGTAGGTCGCGGTGGTGAATTCGGTGTTAGCGTCTCGTGACACATGGCCGTGCAACCCGAGGCGTCGCTCGACGACGAGATCGAAACCGGAATCAGGACGACGCGCGAACAGATCCTCGACGAGGCGCTGGCGTGCTTCGCTCAGGCCGGCTACGAGGGCACGTCGCTCAACGACATCGCCGCCGGCGTCGGTATCCGTCGGCCCAGCCTCCTGCACCACTTCCCGTCGAAGGAAGCCCTCTATCAAGAGGTGTTCGAGCACCTCCTCTCCGACTGGTTCGACCGCCTCACCGGCGCGATCGCGGCGCCGGAGGAAGGGTGGGACAAGGTCGAACTGGTGCTGCGCACCGGCTTCCGCTTCTTCGCCGACAACCCGAGCTACGTCCGCATGGTCCGCCGCGAGGCGATCGACGGCGGCCAGCACCTGGCGATCGACCTCGCGAGCGTCCTGCGCCCGATGTTCGACCTCGCGGCCGAGTACTTCACCCGCGAGATGGACGACGGCACGTTCCTCCGTCAGGACGCCCGCCAGCTCCTCATCACCGGCTACGGCGCACTCCTCAGCTACTTCTCCGACGAGCCGTTCCTCGAGGGGCTGCTCGACGTCGCCCCGATGTCCGACGCCGCCCTCGCCGCCCGCGAGGAACACGTCGTCGACTTCTTCCGCGCCGCCCTCGTGCCGCGCCCCGCCTG
>JBPEWX010000597.1:0-5239 GCA_052032235.1 Ilumatobacter sp.
CTGATGGTTCGGGACTTCGACGCCGATCGCCGACCGGCCCGGGATCGGGGCGAGGATGCGGACGTCGGTGGCCGCCATCGCGTACGCGATGTCTTTCTGGAGGCTCGTGATGCGGGCGACCTTGACGCCCGGCCCCAGTTCGAGTTCGTACCGGGTGACCGTCGGGCCGACCGTCATGCCGATCAGTTCGGTGTCGACGTTGTGCTGGGCGAGCGACTCCTGCAGCGTCTGGCCGCGACGTTCGATCTCGGCCATGTTGATCGCCTGCTGACCGGCCTGCTTGAGGTGACCGAGCGGTGGTAGGACCCACTCGCCGACGGTCTCACCGTCGATCGGCAGCGCTGCCTGGGTCGAGGCAGCGGCGGCCGCTGCCTTCTTGCGACGCTTCTTCGGGGCCGACTTCGGCGCCGCGAAGATGTCGGCGTCGTCCTCGGCGCCGTCGTACAGCGCCGGCGACAGCGGTTCGCCGTGCACGCCCTGCGGGCTCGACGGGCGGTCGTCGTCGGGACGCCGGGCTCGACGATTCGGACGTTCACCGTCGTCGCGTTCGCTGTTCAACGTCGAGAGGTCGGACAGTGCCTTCTTCGTCGCTCGGCCCACCGGGCGGGCCACGGCGGCGGCACCTCGGCTGGCCGATTCGGCCATGGTGCGCAGCGAGGTCTGGGTGATCAAGAGCGCCGCGCCGATCAGCACGGCGACCAGTACGACGATGCCGCCGACCGACGCCAGCAGCGCCTCGAGCGGGCCGCCGACGAGCGCGCCGACCCAACCGCCGCCCTCGCCGAGGGTGGTGACACCCTCGCCGTCCTGGAAGGTCGTGAGGGAATCGGGGGTACGGACGATGTGGATGATGCCCAGGAGCGACAACAGGATCAGCCCCCAGCCGAGGGCGATCGTGACGGGGCTCGACGACACGTGCTTGCGGACGAGCGCGCCGCCCGACACGAGCAGGACGATCGGCAAGAGGTACCGACCGATGCCGAGCAACCACCCGATCGACGTCTCGATGCCTGCCCCGAGCGGTCCGGCGAGATCGAGGTACATGGCGAGTCCGAGCACGACGCCGGCGCCGATCAGGACGAGACCGAGGAACTCGTGCTCGCGCCCGGACACCGCCTGGCGGACCTCGGACTGGCTCTTCGGGTTGGGTTTGCCGTTGGTGGTTCCCTTCGAGCTGCCGGAGTTGCTGCTCCGAGCGCGCGACGAACCACGCGGAGGGGTCGCCGCTTTGCTGCGGCCGCCCTTGGACGAACCGCTCGATGAACGCGAAGAACTGGACATGGCTCGTTTCACGGTACCAACCCGGCACCCGCCGCCGGGGCCAATCCGGCACGAAACGCCCGTTCGATCGGTGACGCCCGGCAAGCCGACCGCCGACCGATCACGACGTTATGAGGTGCGGACTCCCAGGATCGTGCCGTCGGCGCCCAGGTCGACGAACAGCACCCCACCGGCGTCCGACTGCACCGACGCGTCGTAGGCGACCCCACCGGCACCGTCACCGATGATCGCGAAGTCCCCGATGTCGGGTTCGCCGAGTTCCTCGTCGATCTGGGAGAAGATCACATCGACGTCGACGTCGACCGCATCGGTGTCGAAGGTCGACCCCTCCGCCTCACCGAGCGACGTCGGCGGCACGTAACCGGCCGGGCCGCAGTAGAAGAGTTGCTCGGCGGTGCCGTCGACCGCCACGATCACCGACACCCGCTGGCGGTCGGCGCTGACCTCGAACAGCTCGGGATCGCCGTACTGGTCGGCGGCGACGTCGAGCGCCGGCGCGATCCACTCGACGACCGGCCGATCGGCACGGTCGCCGTCGAGGCAGAGCGCGTCGTTCTCGACGAGTTCGCCGGCGTCGCTGTCGGCGTCGCCGCCCGAGCAGCCGCCGAGTGCGAGCGCGAACGGGACGGCGACGGCCAGCGGCCGCCTCACGTCTCCATGACGACGGGCACGATCATCGGCCGCCGCTTGGTGCGCTCGTTGACGAACTTGCCGGCAGCCCGGCGCACGTCGCGCTCGAGCGCCTCGACGTCGCGTTCGCCCTTCTCGAGGGCCGACTCGACCGCGTCGGCGACACGGTCGCACGCCTCGTCGAGGAGATCTTCGGCCTCGGGTGCGTACACCCAGCCGCGCGTGATGATGTCGGGTCCGGTGAGCACCTTGCCGGTCTGGATGTCGACGGTGACCACCACCACGACCACGCCTTCCTCACCGAGCACGCGACGGTCACGGATCACGCCGCGTCCCACATCGCCGATGATCCCGTCGACGTAGACGTAGCCGGCCGGCACACGGCCGGCGTGCGCCAGCCCGTCGTCGGACAGCTCGATCACGTCGCCGTCCTCGCACATCACCACGTTCGTGCGTGGCACGCCCATCAACTCGCCGAGACGAGCGTTGGCCATCATGTGGCGGAACTCACCGTGGATCGGCACGTACCACTCGGGTTTCGCGAGCGACAGGTAGGTCTTGATCTCGTCGGCCTGGGCGTGGCCCGTGGCGTGCACGTCGTAGACGCCGGAGTGGATGACCTCGGCGCCGCGCTTGAGCAGGCCGTCGATCACGCCGTTCACGGCGCTCTCGTTGCCCGGGATGGCGTGGCTCGAGAGGATCACCGTGTCGCGTTCGCCCAGTTTGATGAACTTGTTCTCACCTCGGGCGAGCAACGACAGCGCCGACATGGGCTCGCCCTGCGAACCGGTGGAGATGACGCAGATCTCGCCGGGCTCGTACTGGTCGATGTCCTCGATGTCGATCAGCGACGAGTCGGGGATCGTGATGACGCCGAGGTCGATACCGAGCCGGACGTTCTTCTTCATGCTCAACCCGAGCGTGGCGACCTTGCGGCCGGCCCCGATCGCTGCGTCGGCGATCTGCTGGATGCGGTGGAGGTGGCTGGCGAAGCTGGCGGTGATGATGCGGCGGTCGCGATGTTCGGCGAACAGTCCGGCGAGGACGCCGCCGACGCTGGTCTCGCTCGGCGCGTGGCCGGCCTCTTCGGCGTTCGTCGAGTCGCTCATCAGCAAGCGGATCCCGCGGCCTGCCGTGAGCTGACCGATGCGGGCGAGGTCGGTGCGACGACGATCGACCGGGGTCAGGTCGAGCTTCCAGTCGCCGGTGTGCAACACGACTCCCTGGTCGGTGTGGACCGCGATCGCGTGTGCGTGCGGCACCGAGTGGGTGACCGGGAGGAACTCGACCCCGAACGGTCCGATCTCGATGCGTTCGTTGTCGGTCACGGGACGCATGTCGCAGCGGCCGAGCAGCCCGGCCTCCTCGATGCGGTTCCGTGCCAGGCCGAGCGTCAGGCGGGCGCCGTAGATCGGCAGCGGCTCATCGCGCAGGCCGCCGATGCCGGCCTCGTCGCGCAGCAGGAACTGGATGCCGCCGACGTGGTCTTCGTGGCCGTGCGTCGCGACCAGGCCCACGATCGAGTTCGCATGCTCTCGCAGGTACGAGAAGTCGGGCAGCACGAGATCGATGCCGTGCATGTCGGGGTCGGGGAACATGAGGCCGCAGTCGATGAGCACGATGGCGCGGTCGTCGCCGCTCCCCTGCTCGATCGCCATGCAGTTGCGGCCGATCTCACCGAGACCTCCGAGAAAAACGACGCGTACGGGCTCAGCCACGGGCTGCCTCCAGGTTCGCCCACACTTCGCGGGCACGTGATTCGACCCAGTCGGGTGCGTCACCGACGGGGAGGCGGCATTGGCCGACCTGCCATCCGAGGGTCCGCATCATCGCCTTGGTCGGGATGGGATTGGGTGCTTCGTCGCCCGTCTCGAACGCGAAGCTCTCGAGCATGCGAGCGTTCGCCGCACGAGCGCCGGCGACGTCGCCGCGCTCCCAGGCGTCGAACATCTCGACGTGGTCGGGGCCGGTCCAGTGCGTCGCGACCCCGATCGTGCCGACGGCGCCGACCGACAGGAACGGCAGGGTGAGCTTGTCGTCACCCGAGTAGTACTCGAAGTCGTCCGGCGTCGCGGCGATCACGCGAGCGGTCTCACCCGGGTCGGCGGCCGCGTCTTTCACGCCGACGATGTTCGGCACCTCGTGCGCGAGACGGATCAGCACGTCGCTCGAGACCTTGCGGCCGGTGCGGACGGGGATGTCGTAGATGATCTGCGGCAGATCGGCGGCCTCGGCGATCGCACGGAAGTGCGCCTCGATGCCCGCCTGCGACGGGCGACTGTAGAACGGCGTCAGCGAGAGCACGCCGTGCACGCCGAGCTTGGCGGCCTGCTTGGTCAGCTCGACCGAGTGGGCGGTGTTGTAGCCGACCGTGCCGGCGATGATCGGCACGTCGACGGCCTCGACGATCGCGGCGAACATGCCGAGCTTCTCGTCGTCGGACAGGGTCGGCGACTCGCCGGTCGTGCCGCACACCACGAGCCCATCGTGACCCTCGGCGACCAGGTGTTTCGCGAGCTGCTGCGCGACGTCGTAGTCGACGGCCCCGGCCGCATCGAACGGGGTGATGATCGCCGAAAGGATCCGGCCGAAACGTGGCATCAGAGAGTCTCCATCGCAGTTGCTGTGGACGTGCGTCGCGCCACAGCTTGCCCGCTTCCATCAGCATCTCACAACGACGAAGTTGTTCCAGCAACCACCGTTCTTGGAACAGATGGTGTCGAACGGGTCGGAGGCCCCTTCTGTAGGGTGAGCCGCGTGGTGACGATCGAGGAGCTGGCGGCGGATTCGGCGATCGACACGGTGATGGTCGCCTTCACCGATCACTACGGCCGACTCGTCGGGAAGCGGTTCGACGCCGGCTTCTTCGTCGAGACCGTCCGAGAAGGCACCCACGCCTGCGACTACCTGTTGACCGTCGACATGGAGATGGAGCCGATCCCCGGGTTCGACTTCGCGAGCTGGGACGAGGGCTACGGCGACGTCCACCTCGTGCCCGACCTGACGACATTGCGGCGCGCCGGCTGGACCGACGGTGCGGCACTCGTGCTCTGCGACGTCGTCGACCAGACCACGCACGACCTCGTCCCGATGGCGCCGCGCACGGTCCTGCGGCGACAGGTCGAGCGATTGGCCGAGCACGGCCTCGTCGCCCAGGCGGCGAGCGAGCTCGAGTTCTACCTCTACGACGACACGTACCGCGACGCTCACGACAAGGGCTACGCCGACCTCCGCTCCGCCGGCTGGTACGTCGACGACTACCACCTGCTCCAGGCCAGCCGGGTCGAGCCGTACGTCGGCGCCGCCCGACGGGCGTTGAACCACTCCG
>JBPEWX010000598.1:0-1847 GCA_052032235.1 Ilumatobacter sp.
CCTTGGCCTCACCCGTCGCGTCCTGCTCGACGGCGATGAGCGCCGGGACACCGCCGCCCTCCACGTACGTGCGGCGCACGAGGTGACCGGGGCCCTTCGGCGCGATCATGATGCAGTCGACACCTTCGGGGGCGGCGATACGACCGAACCGGACGTTGAAGCCGTGCGCGAACGCGATCGCGTTGCCCGGCTCGAGACCGGCCGCGATGTGCTCGTCGAAGATCCGCTTCTGCTCGGTGTCGGGCGCGAGGATCATGACGACGTCGGCCCAGGCGGCGGCGTCGGCGATCGACTTGACGGTGAGCCCGGCGTTCTCGGCCTTGGCCTGCGACGACGACCCGTCGCGCAGCCCGACGCAGACGTCGACGCCCGACTCCTTCAGGTTCAGTGCGTGGGCATGGCCCTGCGAGCCGTAACCGATGATCGCAACCTTCTTGTCGCGGATGATCGAGGGGTCGGCGTCGGCTTCGTAGTAGACGTTGGCGGCCATGTCAGCTCACCTTTCCTTGTGCATTGTTGGTGACGGCACGCAGGTGCGTACCACGATCGAGTTTGGGCAGGGCGACCCTACCCGTGCGCTGGAGTTCGACCAGCCCGTAGTCGGACAGCAGGCCCTCGAAATCATCCAACTTGTCGGGATGTCCCTCCAAACTGATGGTGAGGGCGTCGGGGGCCACGGCGAGGATCTTGGCTTCGAAGATGCTGGCGAGCTCGACGATCTGACTGCGGGTCGCGGCGTCGGACCGCACGGTGGCGAGCAGCAGCTCACGTTCGACCGACCGGCGAGGGTCGAGCTCGCTGATCTTGACGACGTCGATCAGTTTGAACAGCTGCTTCACGATCTGCTCGAGCGGCGCCGACTCGACGTCGACGACGATCGTGATGCGGCTCATGCCGTCCTCCTCGGCGGGAGCGACCGCGAGCGAGAAGATGTTGTAGCCACGTCGGGCGAAGAGGCTGGCGACACGAGCGAGCACGCCCGGCCGGTTCTGCACGAGGACGGACAGGATGTGGTGCGTCAGCGACGCGCCGGTGGGGTTGATGGCAGTCATCGGGGGTTCTCGTTTCGGTTCAGGACAGGCGGTCGCGGATGGCTTGCTGGGTCGGGTGGACGAGCAGGTCGTCGTTCGAGGCCCCGGCAGGGACCATCGGGAACACCTTCTCGCTGGCGTCGGTGCGGAACTCGACGACGACCGTGCGATCGTTGATCGAGTTCGCCTTCTCGATCGCCGGGGCGACCTCCTCGGGCGACTCGACACGGATGCCGACGCACCCCATCGACTCGGCCCACATGACGAAATCGGGCACGTCGGTCGACAGATAGACCTCGCTGTACCGCTCGTCGTAGAACATCTCCTGCCACTGGCGGACCATGCCGAGGTAGCTGTTGTTCAGCAGCGCGACCTTGATCGGGATCCGTTCGACGGTCGCCGTGACGAGTTCTTGGGCGGTCATCTGGAAGCAGCCGTCGCCGTCGACCGCCCACACCGTCTTGTCGGGATGGCCGGCCTTGGCACCGATCGCGGCCGGGATCGAGAAGCCCATCGTCCCGAGTCCACCCGAGTTGACCCAGGTGTAGGGCTCGTCGAAGTTCCAGTGCAGCGACGACCACATCTGGTGCTGGCCGACGCCCGAGCACAGGATCGTCCCCGGGGGCGCTGCGTCACGCAGCTGTTCCAGGCAGAACTGCGGCTTGAGGGCCCGACCGGGCTCGCTCGCCTCGTACGCGACGGGGAACTGCTCCTGCCAGCCGGAGATGCGGCTCTTCCACGGACCGAGGTCGGGCTGTTCGACGCCGGACTCCTGGAGGTCGCGCACCGCCTTGACGATCTCCTCGGTCACCTGGC
>JBPEWX010000599.1:0-5355 GCA_052032235.1 Ilumatobacter sp.
CACGGCTGGTGGGACCCGAGTCAGCCGGTGAGCAAGCCCGTCATCGTTTCCTGCCGGGATCGATTGGCGTCCTGGCAAGGCGCGGGAGGGCGACGCTGACTCCTGTCAGCGAGCCCGATCCGCAACGCAGCCAGGGCGTCAATCGGCCCGGCAGGCGGTGAGGCCGCCGAGGACGCCGGTACGGAAGGCGTCGATCTTCTCGAACGCCGTGCCGATCTGGTCGACGTTGACACCGATGTCGCCGAGCAGGATCGTCATCCGGATCGCCTCGTCGAGGTCGCCCGGTGACGTCGCCACCGTCGAATCGGCGACCCCGTCGCCGTCGTCGTCGCGCTGGTTGCGCGGCGTGGCGCCGTCGTCGGTGGGGGTGATGTCGCGGACCCAGGCACCCGTGTAGCAGTCGTTCAGCAGCGCTCGTGCCTCGCCGGTCAGGTCGGAACCGAGGTCGTGCTGGACCAGTTCGGCGGCGGCGACGCCGTAGACGTAGCCGAGTGTGAAGTCGCCGAACTCGGTGTACAGGTCGAGCACCTCCGGTTCGTCGTACACGACGACACGCTCGGCGGGGCACACCGTGACCTGCGGGGTCAGGTTCCGAGCGTCCGGACAGGCGACCGTCGCCAGGTCGTTCGTCGTCGCCACGGTGAAGGGTTCGAACGTCGCACCGAGCTGGTCGACGAAGGTGACCTGCCAGAAGTGGTTCAGATCGTCGGCGAGGAACTCCGGCGCCGACGTGCAACTGTCGCCGAACACCTGCTCACGGAGGTCGGGATCGAGATCGTCGCAGTCGTACGGTGCGTTCCCCTCGAAGAACTCGTCGGCGCTGAAGGGCTGGAACTGGTTCGGCATCAGCGGCAACGGGTCGTCGAGCAGTTCGGCACACCGTGCCGGACCCTCGAGGAACCCGACCTGGAACGCGCCGACCCGATCGAACGCCGACCCGTGTCCGCCGGGCGTGAACTGGTTGGTGCCGACCGGGTCGCGCACCTCGAGCATGGCGAGCAGGCCGGCGCGGACGTCGGTGTCGCCGAGGCGGAGCAGGGGCGACTCGCCACGGTACGCCTGACCGGTCCACGCGCCGGCGAAGCAGTCGGCCTGCTGCTCGGTGATGATCGTGGCGAGCGGTCGATCGAGCGCGCCGATCCGTTCCTGGATCGCGTGGCCGTACTCGTGGGCGAGCACGACGCCGAGTACGGAGCTGCCGAAGGCGTCGGCGAGCGGTACGAGCAGGCTGACGGCCGGGTCGGCGCCCTCGTCGTAGGCCATGAAGTCGCCGATGTTGCAGTAGAAGGCGACGAACAGTTGCAGGTCGTCGTAGTCGGTTTCCGGCTCGCCGCAGCCGGGGATGGGCGTCGTCCGGGTCGGTGACCCGACGTAGACCTCGCCGTCGAGCGGTTCGAACGGCTGGCCGTAGACCGCCGGGTAGACCTCGGACCACCAGCGCTCGATGTCGGTGAAGGCCACGGCGGTGAAGTCGTCGTGATCGCCGGGGATCCGGTCCGGGTCGGTGTCGAAGACGTCGGAGAACGGGACCGATACGGCGAGCTCGGGCTCGATGATCAGCGGCTCCGTCACGTCGGCCGCGGTGGTCGGCGGTGCCGTGGCGGGTGGGATCGTCTCGGCCGGGATCGTGTCCGGCGCGGAGCCGGACGGGGTCGAGCCGGGCACCGTGCCGGGCGGCGCCGACGACGTCGGCTCCGTGCTGGTCGGGACCGGTTCGGTGACGAGCGGAACGGCCGACTGCACGCGCACGCCGCTGTCGTTGGCGCACGCGGCGGTGACGATCGACAGCGTCAGGAGCGACGCGACCGCGGCAGTCGACCTCTTCACGTCGTCGATGATAGGTGTGGGCGCGGTCGGCGTCGGAGCGTCGTTCTCAGGAAGGTCTAAGCCCTCGCGGGCTCATTCCTGTCCGTCGGCGATGACGTCGAGCATCTCGCGGATCTCGGCCTGCTGGCCGTGCGCCATGGACTCGGCCATCAGCACCACCTCGTCGTACTCGGCGTTCTGCGACGCGAACTCGGCCATCTCGATGCCGCCGAAATGGTGTTCGATCATCAGGTCGGCGAACAGCAGGTCGGCCTCGCGGCCTTCGGCGACGGCGAGCGCGTCGAGTTCGGCCTCGCTCGCCATGCCCGGCATCTGGTCGTCTTCGGCGACCATGCTCATCCAGAGCATCGACGTGCCCGACTCGTTCGCTTCGGCTTCGCCGAGGGTGCGCAGCATCTGGATCATGCGGCCGATCTCGATGTTCTGGCCCTGGATGATGCTGCGGGCGATGGTGTTCATCCCGGGGTCGATGTCGGGGCGCGACCGATAGATGACGCTCATGAGCACCGCTTGTTCGTGGTGCACCCGCATGTCCTGCAAGAAACCGGTGTCGACCTCGTTGTGTGCCGGGACGTCGTCGGAGTCGCCGATCATCCAGCCCACCATCCCGGCGAGCAAGGACGCGGTGACGAGCAGCACGGCGATGTTGAACGGTCGTTGCCACCAGGGCAGGACGATGCCGTCGTCGTGATGGTCGGTCTCGTCGGCCTCGACCCGCTCGTCGGCGCGTCGTTCGAGCTCCACGAGTTGGTCGAGCGAGAGATCGCTCAGATCGGCAGAACTCCGCTCCATGTCCCAAGTGTGCCACGGGCCGGCTGAGAGCGGGCCTCCGATGGGTCGTTCGTCCCCGCCCGCTGTTACGTTCGTCACATGTCCAGCAAGGTGGGCAGACCACGCGACGGCGACTCGGCGGAGACGAGGAGGAAGATCCTCCGAGCGGCGCGCGTCCGGTTCGCCCAGGACGGGTTCCGAGCGACGACGAACCGGATGATCGCGCAGGATGCGGGCATCACCTCCGGGGCGATCTACCACTACGTCGAGTCGAAAGCCGAGCTCTACGCCGACGTGTACTGCAGCACCGTCGACCACCTCTACTCCGAGTTCGAGCGGGCGGCGGCCGAGCACGAGACGCTGTTCGACCAGTACGGAGCCGTGCTCCGACGTGCAGCCGAACTCTCGCTCGACGATCCGTCGATCACGGGCTTCATCGTCGCGGTCACCGAGGAGACCCGCCGACACCCCGATCTGCTGGCGCTGATGAAACCCCAGCGCGGGCGTCACGCCCGGTTCTTCGCCGGTCTCGTCGAGGCGGCACACGAGCGGGGCGAACTCGCCCCCGATCTCGATCTGCGGGCGCTCACCGATCTGTTGGGATCGGTGATGACCGGTCTGGCCCGCATGTCGCACGCGGCGGGTGACGCCGCCAGGTACACAGCGGCCGTCGAGGTGCTCGAACGCTTCCTCGACGGCTCGCTGCTGAATACCAGGGTCTGAGCGGCGATCAGCCGCCGAGGTCGATGGTGATGCACTCCATCATCGGGCCCATCATGGCGCTCGGATCTTCTTCCATCGCAGCCAGGTCGAGGTCGCCCAGGGCTTCCTCCATGCACTCGCGGTCGACGTTCTCCTCGCCCATCTCGGCGACCATGTCGTCGATCGCCTCGTCGACGATCGAGCCGAGATCGACGCAGCCCATCAACGACGACGCCGCGGCCATCGCCTCGTCACTGACGTCGGGGTCGCCGTCCGGGCCGGCGTCGACGATCGCCTGGGCGTCGTCGTCGCTGAGCTCACCGGCGGCATCGCGGACGCAGTCCTCGTCGACGTCCATGCCTTCGGCTTCGAGTTCTTCGATCATCATGTCGGCGACCTCGTCCTGTGCGCTGTCGCCGCCGCCGCAGGCGGCGAGGGCCAGTGCAGCGACCGAGAGGGTGGCGAACACACGTGATTTCATTGCTGATTCCTTTCCGCCGGACGTGCCCGCTTGCACGCCACGGATGACCCACTGTGGCAGATCCGGCTCGCTCGACCTTGGAAATATCCTCGTGTCAGACTGACGACGTGGAGATCGTGGTCAGCGACCAACCGGCTCGGGACGCCGCCGCGAAGCTGGCGTTCCGCTTGCGTGACGCCGTCCGACGTCGTGGCGGGGCGTCGCTCGCCCTCAGCGGCGGGAGCACCGCGCCGCCGATGATCGAGGCATTGCTGGGCCTCGACGTGCCCTGGGATCGTGTTGCGGTGTGGCAGGTCGACGAGCGGGTGGCGCCCGACGGCGACGACGCCCGCAACGCCGAGCAACTCACGACACTGGCCGGCCGGTGCCGCGTGCACACGATGCCCGTCACCGCCGCCGATCTGCGGGCAGCAGCCCGGCGGTACGCAGCGGGCCTTCCCCCTCGGTTCGACGTCGTCCACCTCGGCGTCGGCGACGACGGACACACGGCGTCGTGGCCACCGGCGCAACCGGAGATCGCCACATCGGAGCGTGCCGTCGAACTCGTCGACGAGTTCAACGGACTCCCGCGCATGACCCTCACCGAGTCGGTCGTCAACGGCGCCCGAGCCCGAGTGGTGCTGGCGGTGGGGGATGCGAAGCGACCGATGATCGAGCGCTGGCTGCTCGGCGACCCCGCGTTGCCGATCACCCGGGTCCGTCGTGGAGCGACGTGGGCGTACCTCGACGCAGCCGCGGCACCCGACGCGCCGCTCCACTAGCGTCGCGTGCGTGACCGGAACACCTCCTCTCTCCGAACTCTTCGCCGACGACCCGGGCCGCGCCGAGCGCTACGTCGTCACGCCGGGTGACCTGCGCATCGACTACTCGAAGCAGCCGTTGAACGACGATGTGCTCGCCGACCTGCTCGACCGGGCCCGCACCGCCGGGGTCGAAGCACGACGCGACGCGATGTTCGCCGGCGAACCCATCAACGTCACGGAGAACCGGGCGGTGCTCCACACGGCGCTGCGCGCGCCTCGCGACGCCGTCGTCGACGTCGACGGCACGAACGTCGTGCCCGAGGTCCACCAGGTCCTCGACGCGATGGCGGACTTCGCCGAACGGGTCCGGGGCGACGATCGCATCACCGACGTCGTCAACATCGGCATCGGCGGCTCCGATCTCGGGCCCGCCATGGCGGCCCAGGCGCTCGCTGCGTTCGGTCATCCCCGCATCACGGCGCACTTCGTCTCCAACGTCGACGGCGCCGACATCCACCAGACCCTGCAGCGGGTCCGGCCCGAGTCGACGCTGTTCATCGTCGCCTCCAAGACGTTCGGGACGATCGAAACCCTCACGAACGCCCGCACGGCTCGCGCCTGGCTGGTCGAGACACTCGGCGACGACGCCGTCGCCGACCACTTCGTCGCCGTGTCGACCAACGCCGAGCGGGTGGCCGACTTCGGGATCGACACGACCAACATGTTCGGTTTCTGGGATTGGGTCGGTGGGCGCTACTCGGTCGACTCCGCCATCGGGCTGTCGCTCATGATCCTGATCGGGCCCGACGGGTTCCGGGAGTTCCTCGACGG
>JBPEWX010000006.1:0-3203 GCA_052032235.1 Ilumatobacter sp.
TGCCGTTCGCCTTGGCGACGTGCCCGCGGGCCGTGATCCTCGACGGTGGCCGGGTCGTCGCCGACGGCCCCACACGCTCACTCCTTGCCGACGACACCCTGCTCGCCGCCCACCGCCTCGAGCTCCCGTTCGGCTACACCATCACCTGAGTCGGATGGGAGGTGGAGGTCGGATGAGGTCAGACCCCATCCGACGGATTGGTCCGGTGATCCCAGACTCGGGTGCGTCGGATGGGGTCTGACCTCATCCGACGGTGTCAGAGGGAGTCGAGGAAGGTTCGCAGGGCGGGGTTGACCACGTCGGGGTGGGTCATGTTCGGGGCGTGTGCCGCGCCGTCGACCTCGATGACACCGCGATGGTCGGGGAGGGCGGCGGCGAGCGCCAGCGCCCGTTCGAGCGAGATCGCCTGATCGGCGGTCCCGTGGATCGACAGGACCGGACAGCGGATCTCTCCGACCCGGTCGGAGATGTCGTCCCGGTTCAGGAGCGCCCCACCGGCGAGGGTGAGCTGCCCCGGATCGATCGCCTGCCACTTCGGGATCCACTCCTCGGCGAGTTGCTCGTCGCCGAGGATCAACCCGGCGACGATCTGGAACACGCCGGCCCGTTCCTCGTCCGTGCCGTTGCCGAACACGTGGAGCATGCCGCGGTAGCCGTCGAGCGTCTCCTCGTCATCGGTGTCGGCGGCCGAGTCGATCAGCACGACGGCGCGCACCCGGTCGGGATGAGCGAGTGCGGCGCGAAGCGACAGGAAGCCGCCCTGCGACATGCCGACGAACACCGCCTGGTCGACGCCGAGATGGTCGAGCAGTGCGACGGCGTCGTCGGCCGAGTCCCAGTAGCTGAACTCGCCGGTGGCTGCCGTCCCACCGAAGCCGCGCTCGTCCCAGCGGATGCAGCGGTAGTCACCGCCGAGCGCCTCGACCTGCCGGTCGAACATCGTCCGGTCCATCAGGAAACCGTGGCTGAACAGCACCGCCGGCCCGTCGCCACCCGTGTCGTCGTAGTGAACCGTGACCCCGTTGACCTGTGCTGTCCCCATCCGGCGAACCGTACAACGATGCGGTCGGTCGGTGATCGCGGCGGCGTCAGTCGGGGTTGGCGAGGCGGGGTGGGAAGCCGCCCTTGGCGATCGGGCCCCAGCGGTCGACCGAGATGCGGATCAGGCACTTGCCCTGACGTTGCATCGCGGCGCGGTAGTCGTCCCAGTCGGAGTGCTCGCCGGAGATGACGCGGAAGTAGTCGACGAGTCCGTCGAGGGCATCGGGGAGATCGACGACCTCGGCAGCGCCTTCGACCTGGACCCATTCGCCGTCGAACTCGTTCGACATCACCATGATCGACGCCCGTGGGTCGCGGCGCAGGTTGTGGACCTTGGCGCGTTCGGGGTAGCTCGACACGACGATGTGGTCGTCGCTCGACAACCCCATCGTCACGAGCGACGACTGCGGCCATCCGTCGCGACGGAACGTGTGCAGCACCCCGTGGTGGCGCGGGCGGACGAAGTCGAGCAACTCGGCGCGGTCGACTCGGCGGTTGGTGGCGATCGAAACCATGTCGTCCGTTGTAGCCGCTCGGACGGTTTCACGGCGACGTGTCAGGGGTATCGATCTCCCATGATCATCTTGGGAGTCATCCTCATCATCCTCGGGGCGTTGCTCTCGATCCCCGTGCTGTACACCATCGGCATCATCCTGGCCGTCATCGGCCTGGTGCTGTGGGTGCTCGGCGCGATGGGCCGGAGCATCGGCGGCCGAGCGCATTATTACTGACCCGAACCGAACCCGCTGACCGAACCGGGTCGGGTGATCTCGGGAAACGTCGACGTGGTCGTCGTTCCCTGCGACACCCGACCCGGTTCGCGTCGGTGGGGAGGTAGCGTCGGCGCACATGCGGATCTCCGAGCGGGTCGACAACGCCGTGCGGGCGATGGCCGAACTCGCCGTCGGCGACGGCGCACCCGTCAAGGCGGAGTCGATCTCGTCGCACCAGGACATCTCGCTCAAGTACCTGCTCGACATCCTCCGCGATCTCAAGCGGGCCGAACTCGTCCGGTCCAAGCGCGGCCCTGACGGCGGCTTCGCCCTCTCGCGACCGGCCACCGAGATCTCGCTCGCCGACGTGTTCCGGGCGGTCGACGGCCCGCTGGCCGACGTGCACGACGAGAGTCTGCGCGGGCTCTCGTACCCGGCACCGGTCGAGCACCTCCCGCAGGTGTGGATGGCGATCCGCGGCAGTTTGCGCCGCGTCCTCGAGACGGTCACGGTGGCCGACCTCGTCGAGCAGCGGCTCCCCGAGTCCGTGACGGCACTCGCCGACGAATACCGACGAACCACCGAGGAACGCTTTGGTCTCTGAACTCGAACGCGCCGCGGCCCTGCACGCCGTGCGAAGCGCCGCCACCCTCTGCGCGGCTGCCCAAGGCCGGCTCGTCGCCGGCGAAACCCTCACCAAGGGCGACGACAGCCCGGTCACCGTTGCCGACTTCGCGGCCCAGGCCGTGGTGGTGGAGGCGCTGACCGACCGGCTCGGCTCGATCGAGCTCGTCGGCGAGGAAGACCCGGCCGATCTCGCGAGCGACGATCAGGCCAGCCTGCGCGACGGCGTCACCGCGCTCGTCGCGACGCAGCTCGGCCGTGAGGTCGCCGCCGGCCAGGTGCTCGACTGGATCGGCGTCGGTGGCTCCGACGGCCGCGCCGACCGCTACTGGACGCTCGACCCGATCGACGGCACGAAGGGTTTCCTGCGCGGCGATCAGTACGCGATCGCCCTCGCCCTCATCGAAGACGGTGAGGTCGTGCTGGGCGCACTCGGCTGCCCCAATCTGCCGAATCCCGACGGTTCGGTCGGCGCCGTGTTCGTCACCACCGACGACGGGAGCGTCGCCTATCCGGGTGGAGCGACCGATCCGATCCGCGTCGGCGTGGCCGAGCCGACGTCGTTGGCCGACGCCCGCTTCTGCGAGTCGGTCGAGTCGGGTCACTCCAGTCACGACGACGCCGCCGAGATCGCCGCCCGTCTCGGCATCGTGGCCGAGCCCTACCGGATCGACAGCCAGTGCAAGTACGCCGCCGTGGCGCGCGGTGACGCGTCGATCTACCTCCGGCTGCCGACGCGGCCCGGCTACCGCGAGAAGATCTGGGATCACGCTGCCGGCAAGTTCGTCGTCGAGCGCGCCGGCGGGGTCGTCACCGACGTCGACG
>JBPEWX010000060.1:0-2975 GCA_052032235.1 Ilumatobacter sp.
GGCTCGGGGGTCGTAGCGGTCGAGTCGCTCGTCGTGGGGTGGCAGGTCATTGTGGTTGCCGATGGATCTTGTGATGGGTATCGGGGTGCGTGATGGGTCATGGCTTGGCTTGCCGATCCGGGGTCAGGTGATCTCTGGTAACGGCTCGTTCCTCGCCGTCACCGACGACACCTGACCCCTATGCGGTCCTCGTCGCCACCGACGACACCTGACCCCTCGGGGTCCTGTTGTCACGTTTCGGTCGTCGTGGTCGTCGGGGTGGGTATGGAACGTGAGAAGGACACATTCGACGTCGTGGTGGTCGGCGGCGGGCTCGCCGGGCTGGTGGCGGCGGTCACCGCCGCGAACGCTGCGAGTTCGGTGGCGCTGCTCGACGCCCGTTCGTTCGGTGGGCGTGGCCGCTCGGTGGACCGGGACGGCTTCATCCTCAACGAGGGCGGACATGCGCTCTACCGAGGTGGTGGCGGCTGGGACGTCCTGACCTCGCTCGGGGTACACCCGCGCGGCGTCACCCCGAACGCGGCCGGCTACCGGGTGCTGTGGCACGGCGAGGTCGCGCCGCTGCCGACGACGGCCAAGGGGATCCTCACGACGCGCTTGCTCGGCGTCCGCTCCAAGGCGAAGTTCGCCGGCTGGTTCAACGACATGGCCGGTACCGCCGACAAGGCGGGCGACGTGAGCCTCGACCAGTGGATGGACGACCAGGGCACTCGCCCCGACCTGCGCACCTTGCTCACGGCGCTCGGACGTCTCGTCACGTACGGCGCACGGCCGGGCGACATGCCGGCGTCGGCCGTGCTGGGTCAGTTCGCACTCGGCGGGGGAGTGGCATACCTGCACGGCGGTTGGCAGTCGATCGTCGACGATCTGACCGACCGTGCCAGAGCCGCCGGCGTCGCCCTGTTCGATCACACCACGGCGACCGGGCTGACCCACGACCGTGACGGCTGGACGGTCGCGACGCCCGATCACACGATCGCCGCCGGTTCGGTCGTGCTCGCCGCCGGAGGTCCGCAGGTGGCGGTGAACCTGCTCGGCGAGGATCCGGCCGACTGGGTGGAGCGCGCCGGCCCGGCGCTGCGGGCCTCGTGTCTCGACGTGGGCGGCACTCGGGGCGACCTCGACTTCCTGCAGGGCACCGACACCCCGATGTACCTGTCGCAGCACGCACCGACGTCGCACACGGCACCCGACGGTCAGTGGCTGTACTCGGTCATGCGGTACCTCGCCCCCGACGACGACTCGTCGGCCGACGAGAACCGTGCGGCGCTCGAACGTCACGCAGCGATCGCCGGGTTGCCGACGGGCGACGACCGGACGCTCGAGCGCTTCCTCGCAGCGTGCACGGTGACGTGGGGGAGCCCGCAGGTCGGCGTCGCGAGACCGACCGGCATCGAACTCGCCGATCGGGGCCTGTTCGCCGCCGGCGACTGGATCGGCAAGCCGCTGCTGGCCGACGCATCGCTCGTCAGTGGTGCAACCGCTGGTGCTGCAGCCGCGAAGCGTGCGATGGTGACCGTGTGAACGGGGATCGGGTGAGCGACGTCTTCGAAGCGGCACGGGCCCGGCTCACCGGACGCGCCTACCGCATCGTCGGTTCGTTCGCCGACGCCGACGACGTCGTGCAAGAGGCGTGGCTCCGCTGGGACTCGGCCGATCACGACGAGATCGACAACGCAGACGCCTGGCTCAACACGGTCGTCTCCCGCCTCGCCATCGACCGGCTCCGACAGCGCAAGCGGGACGAGGAGCGTTACACCGGCCCGTGGCTGCCGACACCGCTGGTGGAACGGTCGACCGACCCGGCCGACCTGGCCGAGCTCACCGATTCGATGACGTCGGCGTTCCTGATCATGCTCGAGGAACTCACGCCCAACGAACGGGCGGCGTTCCTCCTCGCCGACGTGTTCGGCGATCGCTACGACTCGATCGCAGCGTCGATGGGTCGGACGCCCGAGTCGTGTCGTCAACTCGCCAGCCGCGCCCGTCGGAAGGTGCGCGCCGCCGAGCAGCGTCGGCGGGATGCGACGGCGGCGTCGAACGACGTGGCACGCCGCTTCATCACCGCGCTCGCCACCGGCGACGAAGCCGAGGCGGTCCGCTGCCTGGCGCCGGAGGCCGTCTACCTGAGCGACGGCGGCCCCGACCATCGTGCGGCCCGGCGACCCGTGCGCGAGCCGGCGCGGATCGTCCGACTGCTGATGAACCTGTGGCGACGGTTCCCCGAGTCGTGGACGTTCGAACCGGCCCTCGTCGGTGGCTTTCCCGGGCTCGTCATCGAGATCGGCGACGAGGTCTCGTCGGTGACCGGCGTCGAAGTCGTCGACGGCCGGATCGTCCGCATCACCAGCATCCTCAACCCCGACAAGCTCGTCACCATGAACCGCCCCAGGAACACCCTGGAGTAGCGACGCCGGTACCGTGCTCGGCATGACGATTGATGCCTGGGCGCAGCACCCGACGTTGCGGCACGCGACCGATCCGATCTTCGACTCGCTCCGCCGGTGGACCCGCAGCGAGGCGCCGACCGAGGAGCTGCCGGTTTCGCTCACCGTCGGGGCGATGGACCAGGCCGGGGTCGATCAGGCACTCATCAGCGCCTGGTACAAGCCGAACGTCGCGATGATCTCGAACGACGACGTCGCCTCGTTCGTCGAGCAGGCACCCGATCGGCTCGTCGGCGTCGGCTCGGTCGACATCACCAAGCCGATGGATGCCGTGCGCGAGATCCGCCGCTGCGTGGAAGAACTCGGCTTCGCGGCCATCCGGGTGCTCCCGTGGCTGTGGGAGGTGCCGCCCACCGACGCCCGCTTCTATCCGATCTACGCCGCGTGCGTGGAGCTGGACGTGCCCTACTGCACCCAGATCGGCCACACCGGTCCGCTCATGTCGTCGGAGGTCGGCCGCCCCATCTATCTCGACCGGGTGGCGCTCGACTTCCCCGAGCTGCGCATCGTCGCCGGCCACATCGGCTA
>JBPEWX010000600.1:0-3158 GCA_052032235.1 Ilumatobacter sp.
GCCGCGATCCGGACCGACCGCACCTTCGAGAAGCTCCTCGCGACCGGTCTCACCACCATCGTCGGCGTGCAGGCCTTCATCATCATCGGTGGCGTCATCAAGCTCGTGCCGCTCACCGGCATCACCCTGCCGTTCGTGTCGTACGGCGGTTCGTCGCTGCTCGCCAACTACATCCTGCTGGCCCTGCTGATCCGGCTGTCCGACGCCGGCGCCATCCGACGCGGCGAACGCACCGACGACCCGACGCCACGCGAGCGGTGGGCCGCGTGGAAACTCCGTCGCGCAGAGCGGAAACTGGCGTCATGAGCGAACCGAGCGGCGATCACACCGCCGAGGTGGCGGCATGAACCGGAAGATCCGGCAGCTGGCCGTCATGCTCATGGGCCTGTACGTGGCCCTGTTCGCCGCCCTCAACTACTGGGCCGTCGACCGCACCGACGAGTTGGCCTCCGAGCCGGGCAACACCCGAGCCGTCATCAAGGAGTTCGACACGCCACGCGGACCGATCGTCACCGCCGACGGTGTGGTCGTCGCGCAGTCGGTCGCGATCGACGACCCCGACAGCGACGTCAAGTACCAGCGCGAGTACCCGACGGGCGACCTGTTCGCCCAGATCGTCGGCTACTACACGTTCGGGCTCGGCTCGACGCAGCTCGAGCGGTCACGATCCGACGTGCTCACCGGCGACACGTTCGCCCAGCAGGTGCGAGCGCTCGAAGACATCCTGTCCACCGACAACGACCAGTCGGGTCGGGTCCACCTCACACTCCGCGAAGACATGCAGCAGGTGGCCAAGTTCCTCCTCGGGCAGCGACAGGGTTCGATCGTGTTGATGGAGGTCGAGACCGGGGCGCTGATCTCGATGTGGTCGTGGCCGAGCTACGACCCGAACCTCGTCGCCGACCCCGACTACGACGCGGCGTTCGAGTACGTCACCGAGCTGCAGGCGGACGAACGCGACCCGCTCCTGGCGAACGCCTACATGCAGCGGTACATGCCGGGCTCGACGTTCAAGATCCTCACCACGGGCGCCGGGCTCGACTCGGGGACGATCACGCCCGAGACGACGTGGCCGTACGAGACGGAGTGGGTGCCGCCCCAGACGAGCGACCCGATCATGAACTACGGCGGCACGAGCTGCGGCGGCGACCTGGCCGAGGTGTTCCGACGTTCGTGCAACATCCCCTTCGCCCAGATCGCGGTCGAGATGGGGCCCGACGAGTACCCGGAATACATCGACCGCTGGGGCGTCGAGGAGAACGTGCCGATCGACCTGCCCCGCCCGGCGGCCAGCACGCTCGGCAACACCGACGACTGGGACCAGCGTCTCCCCATCCTCGCCATCAGCGGGTTCGGTCAGGCGGAGGTCCAGATGGTGCCGCTGCACATGGCGATGGTGGCCGGTGCCGTCGCCAACGACGGCGAGATGATGACGCCGTTCGTCGTCGACGCCGAACTCGACCACGACGGCCGGGTCATCAACCGCACCCAACCCGACGTGTGGAAGCGGCCGATCAGTCGCCAGTCGGCCGAGATCATCCAGGATCTGATGGTGCAGGTCGCCGAGACCGGCACCGCCAGCTGTTGCATCGCGCTCGAGGGCGGCATCCCCGTCGCCGCCAAGACCGGCACCGCTCAGCTGAACGGCCCGGGTGAACCCGAGCGGTCGCACGCCTGGATCACCGCGTACGCACCGGCCGACGACCCGAAGTACGTGGTCGCCGTCATCATCCAGGGCACCAACGCCGAGATCTCGGCGAGCACCGGCGGCCGCCTGGCCGGCCCGGTCGCCAAGGCGATGCTCGACGAGATGTTCCGGATCGACCCACCGGCGCCCGCCGGGGCACCCGAGACGGAGCCGCAGCCGTGATCACGGACGGGCCGATGGGTGCCGATGAACCCGCTGAGAGCCGCCAGGTCCGGTACGGTCCGCGGCAACCCCATGACGGTGAGTCGGCGGAACCCGTCGGTATCCTCGTGGGTCGGCCCGTTCCGCCCCTGTGGCGCCGCGGGCGTGAGGCAATCAGATGAGTGAGAGCGGCAAAGCGACGGTCATCAGCGACCGATACGAGATCCACAAGCGGGTCGGGCGCGGCGGCATGGCCGACGTGTTCCTCGCCAAGGACCTCCTGCTCGACCGCCAGGTCGCCATCAAGATCCTGTTCCCCGAGTTCGCGGTCGACCCGAACTTCGTGGAGCGGTTCCGTCGCGAAGCACAGGCCGCCGCCAACCTCAGCCACCCCAACATCGTCAACGTGTACGACTGGGGCAAGTACGAGGGCACCTACTTCATCGCCATGGAGTACGTGCAGGGCCGCAGCCTCGCCGAGATCCTGAAGACCAACCAGCAGCTGACCCCGAAGCAGGCGGCCGAGATCGCCAGCGAGGTCGCCGCCGCCCTCGGGTTCGCCCACGAGGCCGGGCTCGCCCACCGCGACATCAAGCCGGCCAACATCATGGTGGGCGCCAACGGCCAGGTGAAGGTCGCCGACTTCGGCATCGCCCGGGCCATGAACGCCGGCACCGAATCGAACCTGACCCAGGCCGGTTCGGTCATGGGCACGGCGAGCTACTTCAGCCCCGAGCAGGCCCAGGGCGCCCAGCCCGACCCGCGCAGCGACCTGTATTCGCTCGGCATCGTGATGTACGAGATGGTGGCCGGTCGGCCGCCGTTCACCGGCGAGAACCCGGTCGCGATCGCCTACAAGCAGGTGCACGACAAGCCGACGCCGCTCAACCAGCTGGTCGAGGGCATGCCGCGCCCGTTCGAGGCGATCGTCGCCAAGCTGTTGGCGAAAGATCCGAAGCTGCGCTACCCGAGCGCACACGCGCTGCGCGACGACCTGCGCCGGTTCCGCAACGGCGAGCAGGTGCAGGCCCTCGTCGCCGCCGCCGCCCGTCCCGGCACGCCGGCGGCCGGCATGGCCCGTCCTGGTGCGGCCGCTGCCGGCGCCGCGGCCGCGGCAGCCGCGGCGACCACCGTCGGCACGACGCCGCCAGGGGTCGATCCGGCCACCCGCACGGCACACGCCCACCCGCAGATCGCCGGCGCACCCACCGGTGCCCTACCGGCACAGCCGAACGCCGACGTCACCACCTTGCCCCCGGGCGCGTCGCCCGAAGCCCGCTACTACCAGGACTCGAACAGCCGCACCGGC
>JBPEWX010000601.1:0-1702 GCA_052032235.1 Ilumatobacter sp.
GCCGACGCGGTCGAGGAGTTCGCGAGCCCGCTCGGCGACCTCGCGCCGTTCGCGACGCTCCGACGGCAGGCACAGCACCGAGTGCCACAGTTGCGCTTGGCGATGCTGGTAGAAGCCGGTCATCACGGTCTCGAGGACGGTGAGGGCCGGGAACAGGCGGACGTTCTGATAGGTCCGGGCGACGCCGGCGCGGGCCACACGGTGGGCCGGCTCGCGTGCGATCTCGTCGCCGAAGACGGTGATGCTCCCGTGATCGGGCTTGATCAGCCCGGAGATCAGGTTGAGGACCGTGGTCTTGCCGGCACCGTTCGGGCCGAGCAGGCCGAAGATCGACTGCGGAGGGACCCGGAACGACAGATCGTCGACGGCGCGGAGGCCACCGAACGTCTTCGACAGGCCGCGGACGTCGAGGGCGGCCGAGTCGGCGTCGACGGTGTGGGTGGCCGCTGCGTGACCGGTCGCCGCGTGCGTGTGGTCGGCGTTCACGATCCCACCGCCTCGGTGACGGTCGCGGCCGCCGGGTCTGCCGTGGGCGCCTCGGCGAGATCGCTCTTGCGCTTCCAGATCGGCCGCTCCCGCTTCTTACGGCGTCGTGGGTCGACGATGCCACGGGGCATGTAGATCATGATGACGACGAGCAGGATGCCGTTGGCGATCTCGTGCCCGTCGTCGATGTAGTCGGACAGGATCTCCGGCAGGAAGCGGAAGACCATGGCGCCGACGATCGCGCCGAACCAGTGGAACGCGCCACCCAGCACGACGGCGGCGAGCATGGTGAACGCGAGGTCGACGTAGAACGTGTTCGGACCGATGAACTGGAGTTGGTCGGCCATGAGCACGCCGGCCAACCCGCCGACCGCACCGCTGAGCACGAAGCCGATCCGTTGGATGTGTCGGGTGTTCACACCGAGGGTCGAGGCCGCCGCCGGATCTTCGTGCACGGTCGTGGCGGCGAGACCGAACCGTGACTGGTCGAGTCGCCAGAACACGAACAGGCAGATCGCGACGATCAGGGTGATCATCCACAGCGTGGACTGGCGGGTGAGTGGGGTCCCGTTCGCACCGCCCGTCGCATCGGGCAGGTTGAGGATGAACACCCGGGTGATGAGGACCATCGCGATCGTCGCCATCGCCATGTAGTGGCTCGACAGCCGGAGGATCACGAACGAGAACAGGAGCGCTGCGACCGAACCGACCGCGACACCGGCGGCGATGCCGACCCACAGGCTGACATCGTGATCACGCTGCAGTGCCGCGTAGACGAAGCCGCCGAACGCTCCGAAGGTGACTGGCGCGACGCTGAGGACGCCGGTCCACAGCGAGGCATAGGTGGCGAGCGCGAACAGCCCGTAGATCAGGCCGAACGTGAACGTCGATCGGTACTCGACGAGGAGATCTGCGATGGCCAGCATCGTCACGCCCGCTTGAGCTCGAGTTCCGAGAAGAGGCCGCGGGGTCTGATCAGCAGCACCGCCAGGAGGAGGCCGAACGTGATCGCCTCGCGGAAGCTCGACGAGATGTACTGGGCACCCAACACTTCGGCGACACCGATCAGGAGGCCGCCGGCCAGCGTGCCGCGGACGTCACCGAAGCCGCCGACGACGACGGCGGCGAAGCCCTTGAAGAGGAGGCCGTCGCCCATCGCCCGGGAGATGTTGCTGGTGGCGGCGCCGGACAGGACACCGGCGAGTCCGGCGAGTGC